>JAUYDU010000042.1 GCA_030691665.1 Chloroflexota bacterium | reverse complement strand
CAGTGGTGGCCTATTGCGCTGGACTGAAGAGAGATGGCACGCTCCTGCCTTCACTACAGCGGAAGGAAGTAGAAGCAACTGGCGATCCCAGCGGCGAGTGCGAGGTCAACCTACTGACCTGAGCTTTGCACCTCACTGTAGGCTGAACGTACTGCTGCGCTACACTGATTGTGTATGCCCGAAGTCTTTATCGAAGCCTTGAAAGAGGTCATCCCCAGGCGACTCGCTGCTACGCTTGGTCGCATCTCGTTGACGGGTCAGGCAAGAGGCGGTTCGTGGCTGTGCTCCATCAAGGCCCTGTGGACTCGCCTCAAGCGGCTGTGCGGGCAGCCATCGTCCAAGAGTATCGCGGCTAGAAATCGACAGTCGCCAAATTAGGACACTACCGGCCATTCCATGACCTTGACAGGCGAGGGGGCGCTTGCTATAGTCCTAGTGCTTTTCTGTACCTTAGCATTCGAATAGCTGTTGACAAGGGTGCCCCGCATGGTCTCCCCGACACGTCGGGGAGGCCGGGGTCAAAAGCGAAGCCGGTGTGAGGCCGGCGCTGTCCCGCAACTGTGGTCCGCCTCAGGCGGAAAGCCAGGTCGCCTGCCCTTGTCAGATGCACCAGCCTTCGAGGGAGAGGCATGGGCACACGGTGGAAGATGTGAGCCCGCCTCCGGCGGGTTCGTTGTTTCTTCTGCCCCGAGGTTGCCCCCTGTCGACCTGCCCACCCTTCGACTAGCTCAGGGTGGGTCTGAAGGCAGGGGGCCCTTTTGTCCCTCAGGAGGGAGGAGTCGTGATCAGCCTTGTGCGTCGTGGCGTTCTCTGCCTGGCTCTCCTGCTCCTGCTGGCGGCAGCCGTCGCCTGCCAGGAAGAGGAGGCCCGGCCGGCCACGCCTACCCCGACCCCGGTCGGGGCCACTCAGGCTCAGTTCCCCCTGACGATAGGGGACGACCTGGGCCGCCAGGTGACCCTGCCGGCAGCACCCCAGCGCATCGTCTCCCTGTCGGCGGGGGCGACGGAGATCTTTTTCGCCATCGGCGCCGGCCAGCAGGTCATCGCCGTCGACAGGTTCTCGGACTTTCCCGCCGAGGCCAGGATTCGCCCGCAACTGGATGCCTTCCAGCCCAGCGTCGAGGCCATCGCCGGCCTCCAGCCAGACCTGGTGCTGATGTTCTTCGACCCCGGCGGCGTGGTCGATGGCCTGGAGAGGGTGGGCTCGACAGTGCTCTTCCTGGATGCGCCGGAGTCGGTCGACGGTGTGCTGGAGCAGATACGCCTGCTGGGGCGGGTGACCGGCCACGTCCCCCAGGCCGAGGCTTTGATCCAGTCGATGCAAGCGCGCATCGATGCCGTGGGGAAGAAGCTGGCGGACGTGCCGCAGGGCCCGCGCATCTTCCACGAGGTGGACGCGACGTTGTACACGGCGGCGCCAAACAGCTTTGTCGGCGACCTGTACACCATCCTCAGGGCCCAGAACATCGCCGCCGGTGCAGCCCAGGCCTATCCTCAGCTCTCCCAGGAGGTGATCATCGAGCGCGACCCGGAGGTGATCATCCTGGCCGACGAGGCGTACGGCGAGTCGCCCCAGACGGTGAAGGCGCGGGCGGGCTGGAGCAGCATCTCGGCGGTCAAGAGCGACCGCATCTACTCCATCGACCCCAACATCGTGAGCCGCCCGGGCCCGCGGCTGGTCGAGGCGCTGGAGACGCTGGCCAGGCTGCTGTATCCGGAGAAGTTTCGATGAAGGTCCCTGCCAGGGCGAGCTTCGACCGGCCGCCTCTGCCAGCGGTGGCGGAGGCGGGGGCCTCCGTCAGCGACGGAGTCCTGCCCAGGCGAGCGCTGTGGCCGCGATTGGCTCTGGGGCTGGCGGTGCTGGTGGGGGCGATCCTTCTGGCCGCCGCCGTCGGCCCGGCGGGCATCCCCGCCGACGCCGTGGCCCGCATCATCCTCTCGCGCCTCCCGCCTGCCGGCGGGCTGGCCGGCGGCCTGCCCCAGAGCTGGCAGGACATCGTCTGGGAGGTGCGCCTGCCGCGGGTGGTCATGGCGGGTCTGGTGGGGGCCACCCTGGCCTTCTCGGGCGCCACCTATCAGGCCGTCTTCCGCAACCCCCTGGCCGACCCCTACCTCATCGGCGTGGCGGCCGGGGCCAGCCTGGGCGCCACCGTCGTCATCGTCTCGCCGCTGCGCTACACCTTCGGCGGCCTGAGCCTGGTGCCTCTGGCGGCCTTCGCCGGCGCGCTGTCTGCCGTCGTCCTGGCCTACGGCCTGGCGCGGGTGGGGCGCACCGTCCCCACTGTCACCCTGATCCTGGCCGGCGTGGCCATATCTTCGGTGGCTACCTCGGCCACCTCCTTCCTGATCCTGGCCGACAGCCAGCGGATGCTGCCGGCCCTCACCTGGCTGCTGGGCGGCTTCAACCTCAGCGGCTGGGGCAAGCTGTGGTGGGTGCTGCCCTACGTGCTCCCGGCGGCGGCCGTCATCCTGCTCCACGGGCGCATCCTGAACGTGCTCCAACTGGACGAGGAGCAGGCCCAACAGTTGGGGGTGAACGTCGAGCGGGTGAAGCTGCTGCTCCTGGGCGCGGCATCGCTGGCCACCGCGGCGGCCGTGTCGGTGAGCGGGATCATCGGCTTTGTGGGGCTGATCGTCCCCCACGCGGTGCGCATGCTGTGGGGGCCCGACTACCGCCAGCTCTTGCCCATGTCCATGGTGTTGGGCGCGACGTTTCTCATCCTGGCCGACCTCCTGGCCCGCACCGTGAACACCCCCGGCGAGATACCGGTGGGGATCATCACCGCCTTCTGTGGCGCCCCCTTCTTCCTCTACCTGCTGCGGCTGCGGCAGCGGGCGGTGTTCTGAGGCCTGCCCTGAGCTGGGCGAAGGGGAGCATGCCATGCTGGAGATACGCGACCTGACGGTGGCCTACGGCGACTTGGTGGCCCTGAGACAGGTCAGCCTGTCGCTGAGCGAGGGGGAGATGCTGGGGGTGGTGGGGCCCAACGGCTCCGGCAAGTCCACCCTCATTCGGGCGATCACCCGCGTGGTGCGACCCCGGAGCGGAGCGATTCGCCTGGACGGGCGAGATGCCACCCGCCTCTCACAGCGGGAGCTGGCCCAGCGAGTGGCGGTGGTGCCCCAGAACCCCTATCTGCCTGATGCCTTCACGGCCCTGGAGGTGGCCCTGATGGGGCGCACTCCCCACCTGGGTCTGCTACAATCGGAGGGACGGGCCGACCTGGCGGCGGTGCGGCGAGCCCTGGAGCAGACCGATACCTGGCACCTGGCCACCAGGCGGGCGGGCGAGCTGTCGGGGGGCGAGAGGCAGCGGGTGGTGGTCGCCCGCGCCCTCGCCCAGGAGGCGCCTATCCTGCTGCTGGACGAGCCTACCGCTCACCTGGACGTGGGCCACCAAGCGACGGTGCTGGACCTGGTGCGGCGCCTCTGCCGAGAGAGCGGGGCCGACACTCGGCCCAGGGCGGTGCTGGCGGTTGTGCACGACCTGACCCTGGCCGCCCAGTACTGCGACCGCCTGGTGATGCTGAACGACGGCCGGGTCGCTGCCGAGGGTAAGCCATACGAGGTGCTGTCGCCGGAGATTCTGGCGTCCGTGTACGGGACGAGGGTCTGGGTTTTCCCCCACCCGCTGACGGGACGGCCGGTGGTGACGCCCATGTCTGAGACCTTCCGTCCGGCCCCGACCAAGTCGGGGTGGTGAGCTGAGGGGAGGAGGCGAGCGTGTCGGCGAAGGGGCGTCCCCTGAGCCTGTCGAAGGGGCCCCGCCGTCAGGGGCTGGTCATCGTCCTTACCGGCCACGGCAAGGGCAAGACCACCGCCGCCCTGGGCATCGTGCTTCGGGCCTGGGGCCGGGGCATGAAGACGGTCATCCTCCAGTTCGTCAAGACGCGCACGGGCAACTACGGGGAGAATCGGGCGGCTAAGAAGCTGGGCATCGAGATGATCCCCCTGGGCGAGGGCTTCACCTGGCTCTCCAAGGACATCGAGAAGGACAAGGCCGCGGCGCGCCAGTGCTGGGAGCTGGCCCGCCAGAAGATCGACTCCGGCCAGTACGACATCGTCGTGCTGGATGAGCTAACGTATCCGATGACCTACGGCTGGATCCCCGTCGAGGAGGTGATCGAGGCTCTGCGCGGGCGGCCCCAGGGCCTGCACGTCATCATCACCGGCCGCGACGCCTCCCAGGAGCTCATCGACTTCGCCGACCTGGTGACGGAGATGCGGGAGGTCAAGCACCCCTACCAGAAGGGGATCAAGGCCCAGCCGGGCATCGAGTTCTAGTGATCCCCATCGGCGACAGCGTACGCTCCCGCACGTTCCCCTACGTTAACATCGCCATCATCATCGCCAACTTCCTGGTCTTCTTCTACGAGCTGTCCCTGGGCCCCATTGAGCTCAATCGCTTCATGCTTCGCTGGGGCGTGGTGCCCGACCACCTGGTCGGCTACCTGAACCAGCCCGCCGATGTGTCGCTCCGGGTTCTCTTTACCCCCCTGACCGCCATGTTCATCCACGGCGGCTGGTTGCACATTCTGGGCAACATGATCTTCTTGTGGGTGTTCGGCGACAACGTAGAGGACGGCATGGGCCACCTGCGCTATCTGGTCTTCTACGTGGCGTCCGGCATCGCCGCGGCGGCGGCCCAGGTGTGGGTCGACTCTAGCTCCCTGGTGCCGATGGTGGGGGCCAGCGGCGCCATCGCCGGCGTTCTGGGGGCCTACCTGGTGCTCTATCCGCGGGCCACCATCGCCACTCTCATCATGCCGTTCTTCTTCTGGACGGCCTACATCCCGGCCTTCCTCCTCATCGGCTTCTGGTTCTTCCTTCAGCTCTTCAGTGGCGTGGCCGCCATCGGGCAGGCCGTAGGGGCCAGCGAAGGGGTGGCCTGGTGGGCTCACGTGGGCGGCTTTGGGGCCGGCTTCCTGCTGGTGTGGGTGTTCCGCGGCCGGCGGCCAGGCCGGCCGACCGCTTGAGGGGGTAGGGCCGATGACCGGTTCGCTGTTGGTGGGTTGACTCCCGACCCCCGCCTGATGGCCTTAAACAAATTGATGGCGCGGGAGATGTAGGGGCAGGGCTCGCCCCTGCCCTCGAGGGCGCCTGCGAGAGGCGCCCCTACGATAAAGGGCTACGCCACTATTTTCTCAAATGCCATAAGGCGGGGCATCA
Organism: Chloroflexota bacterium; assembly: GCA_030691665.1. Lineage (GTDB taxonomy): Bacteria > Chloroflexota > Dehalococcoidia > SM23-28-2 > SM23-28-2 > JAUYDU01. The sequence goes on along the minus strand of JAUYDU010000042.1, from coordinate 4,403 downwards.
ATATGGTCTCAGCATGCCGCGGCCCTGCCTGCCGGCAGGCAGGCCTACTGTCCGCCTCCGAAGTGCCCCCTGATGCGCTCTTCGACCTGGGGGGCGATCTGCGCCCAGTCGGTGCCCGGCTGGCGGGTAACGGTGATGAAGTTGCCCAGGAAGAAGAGGCCGCGCACGCCGCCGACCTCGAACAGCGCCTTGGCCAGGGGCGAGGCCTGGGCCGCCTCGGGGCTGGTGTAGGTCTGGCTGCGCCCTTCGGCAACCGTGCGGTTGAGGGTGAACTTCATGGCGTTAGGGTTGGGCGTGGGCTCCGCCCAGACTTCGATGGGCTCCGTCATGTGCTCTCCTCCCCGGCCTAGGCTCGGAACTCCACCCGCGTGAGCAGGCGCCGCTCCACCTCGGCGGCCACCTCCGCCACCAGGCCGCCCGCTGCCCGGCCGATCAGGCGCTCCAGGACGGCCCGTCGCGGCCGCAGGTAGGACAGCCGCCGCGGCACCCTACCCATCTCGGTGGCCATGTCGATGGCGGTGTCCAGGTCGCCCAGCTCGTCCACCAGGCCTAGCTCCTTCGCCTTGCCGGCGCTGAACACCTCGCCCGTCGCCAGGGCGCGCACCGTCTCCGTCGCCAGCTTACGGGTGCGGGCCACGGAGTCCACAAACCAGTCGTAGTACTCGTCCATCAGGCCCTGCATCTTCTCCTGCTCTTCGTCGGTGGGCTCGCGGAAGGGCTGAAACATGTCCTTGAAGGCACCAGCCTTCGTAACGAACACCTTCACCCCCACCCGTTGGAGGAGGTCGCTCACCACTGGCCGGATGGAGATGACGCCGATGGAGCCCACGACGGCCGTGGGGATAGCCACCACCTTGGTGGCGGCGCAGCTCACCAGATAGCCGCCGGAGAGGCCCGACCCCCGGATGAAGGCGATGACCGGCTTACGGGCCGCCACCTTGGCCACCGCTCGGTGGATGTGATCGGAGGCGGCAGCCGAGCCGCCGGGCGAATCGACGTCCACCACCACCGCCCGCACGCGGGCGTCGTCGCGCAGGGAGGCGAAGATGCGGCCGTAGTCGGGGCTGCGGATGGTTGTCCCCAGGACGCCGAACAGCTCCACCACCCCGATGCGGGGCGCTAGCCAGGGCAGGCTTATCGAAGGGAACTGGCTCACGGTTCGACCTCCCTCCCAAGGAACAAGCAACAGGGAACAAGGAACAGGGGCAGAGGATGGTTGTGCGCTGTTCCACGTCCCATCGCGCCCAGTATAGCGCGGACGGGCCGCCAGCGGAACCGAGGCTGTGCTATGATAGTGCCGAGATGCGCGTCATTCTGTTCACGGGCAAGGGCGGCGTAGGCAAGACGACGGTGGCGGCAGCCACCGCCTTGCGCGCTGCTGAGATGGGCCATCGCACCATCGTTGTCAGCACCGATGCCGCCCACAGCCTGGCTGACTCCCTCGACTTCCCTCTGGGGCCGGAGCCCACGCCCGTCGGGCCCAACCTGTGGGGCCAGGAGACCGATGTCGAGCACAACCTCCAGAAGCATTGGGGGACGGTGCAAGGGTGGCTGCGCGCTCTCCTCCAGTGGCGGGGCCTGGACGAGCTGGTGGCCGACGAGATAGCCATTCTGCCCGGCATGGACGAGCTCTCCAGCCTCCTCTGGATCAACCAGCATTGCAGTGGTGACGAGTTCGACGTCATCGTCGTCGACTGTGCCCCCACCGGCGAGACCCTCAAGCTCCTGAGCTTTCCCGATGTCGCCGGGTGGTGGGTGGAGAAGATGCTCCCCATCCACCGGCGGGTGGTGAGCGTGCTGAGGCCCGTGGTCCGTCCCTTCACCGACCTGCCTCTGCCCAGCGACGAGGTGTACGCCGCCGGCGAGGACCTCTTCCGCCAGTTGGAGGAGCTGCACGTCCTCCTGGCCACCCCCGATGTCTCTTCGGTGCGTCTGGTGCTCAACGCCGAGAAGATGGTCATCAAGGAGGCCCAGCGCACCTTCACCTACCTTAACCTCTACGGCTACGCCACCGACGCCGTGATCTGCAATCGGCTCATCCCCCCAGAGGTGGAGGATCGCTACTTCCACATCTGGAAGGCCACCCAGAAGCAGTACATCCACTTCATCCAGGAGTGCTTTTCGCCCCTGCCCATCTTCAGCGTGCCCCTTATGGAGCAGGAGGTGGTGGGCCTGAAGATGCTGGAACAGGTGGCGGCCGCCCTCTACGAGGATAGGGATCCCACTCAGCTCTTCGTGCGGGGGCCCGTGCAGGAGGTGGTCAACGAGGACGGCCGCTACGTGCTCACCATCGCCCTGCCCTTCGTGACCAAGGAAGAGCTGTCTGTGGCCCGCACGGGCGATGAGCTCCTTGTCCACGCCGGCAACTTCAAGCGGAACATCGTGCTGCCCCGCCTCCTCCAGGGCCTCAGCGCCCAAGGGGCCAAGTTCGAGGGCGATAAGCTGCGCATAACCTTCGCTGAACCTTCTCAGGAGGAGCGAGCCCCATGATCGGCAAGATGGACGAGTATCTCATCCACCAGACGGTCGCCACCCTCGATCAGGTAGCCTCGGACGACACCAACTGGCAGGACCGCTTCTACTTCAACCTCCACGACCAGGAGGGGAAGTTCGTGGCCATCACTGGCCTGGGCGCCTTCCCCAATCGCCGCACCGTGGAGGCCTACCTCTTCGCCATCTACGATGGCCACCACTACACCTACTTCGTCAACCGCAGCCTGGACAACGACCGCGAGGAGATGTCGGCCGGCGGCCTCACCTTCAGCGTGGTGGAGCCCCTCAAGGCCTGGCGGCTCCAGATCGAGGACAAGGAGAACGCCATCAAGGCCGACCTGGAGTTTCGCGCCCACTTTCAGCCCTACCAGTTCCAGCCGATCTTCTGGCGCAGGGGCGACAAGGTGGTGGCCCACCAGATGCACTACACCCAGGGGGGAGCCTACAGCGGCAGCTTTCGCATCGGCGACCGGGAGGTCAGCAACCTGATCGGCCTCCGCGATCGCTCCTGGGGCATCCGCTCGCTGTTCGATGTGGACGTGTGGTACTGGGTCTCCGCCCAGTTCCCCGACTACTTCATCACCGCCTGGCTGTGGGAGACCAGAGACGGCCAGCCGATCTCCATCGACGGGGCACTGGTGCGGGCTAGCGGCGAGGTGCGGCCGTTCGTGGGTATGGAGCACCAGCTAGAGCTGTGGCCGGGCAGCAAGAGGCCCCGGTCGGCCACCTACACCCTCACCGATGCCGAGGGGAAGAAGCTCTCCCTCACGGCCAGCGAGCTGTCCACGATCTGCGTCGCCCTGGGGGTGCCCCCCCACTTCCACGAGAGCGACCAGGAGACGTGGCGGAAGGCGCAGGCTTCGTCTCTGGGGTTCGACCAGTTCTGTCAGTTCCGCTGCGGCGACGATGTCGGCTACGGCGTCATCGAGTACATGCTGGTGGGCGGCAGCCAGCGCTACAACATCCCGGCCTTCGCGCCCTAGCGGGCCCGCCCCGCCACCTCTAGGCCAAGGCGATGATGGCCCTGCCGATATCTGCCAGCGTCATCTGGCCGTAGGCGGGATAGGAGAGGATGGCCTGCTGGTTGATGGTGTAGGCGTTGCGGCGGCCCACCTTGCGCTTGCGGATGAATCCCCCCTCTTCCAGGTGGCGTACGATCTGATAGACCGCTCTCTCCGTCAGTCCAGTGCCCAGGGCGACCTCTCGCAAGGTGGCGTGAGGGTTCTGGACGATGTGGAGGATCACCAAGCCGTGATTGCTCAGGAAGTTCCATCTCCTGGTCATAGTCTCAGCACCTTTCCGCAGGGGCGAAGTGTGTTGTTTCGCCTCTTCCCCCCTCACCGCGTCTCAACGGCTTCTGCCAGGCTTCCCAGGGCGTCGACCAACTGGGCCACAGTCAGGGAGCCGAAAAGGCGATGCTCGAGAACGGCCTGCTCGTCTACCGAATAGACGTTGCGGCGGCCGTCCTTGCGCTTGACGATATAGCCTTCCTCCTCCAGGTCGCCGACGATCTTGTAGACCGTCCTCTCGGTGAGCTTAGTCTTGAGGGCGATCTCCCGCAGGGTGGCATGGGGATAGCGGGCGATGTGGATCAGGACGAAGGCGTGGTGGGTGAGAAAAGTGCACTTTGCCATTTCTCGTCATCCGCTGGAAATTTCTCTGCCATGGGTATTGACAATTGCCGCCATAGATGCTATTTTTGTTAGGTCAATATAGAATTCCGATTCTATATTAATTTGGTAAAACGCAGATATAAGGATATCAATTGCGACTCTCGAAACCTAACCCAAGTAGTTACATTATGCACAAAAACCGCGATGTGTCTAGTGGCAGGCTTCTATAAAGTGAGTTCTAGGAAATACGATCGGGATTCGGTGATGAGAAGGTAGCAGGGAGGCAATATTGAGGAC
>JAUYDU010000188.1 GCA_030691665.1 Chloroflexota bacterium | reverse complement strand
CGTGGTCCCCCGATGGCCAGAGGATCGCCTGGGCTTCCGATCGCAACGGGAACTTCGACATCTACATCGCCAATGCCGATGGAAGCGAGGCCACCAGGCTGACCGCCAGCCCAGTGGACGAACTCAGCCCTCGCTGGTCTCCCGAAGGCGAACGCATCGCTTTCAGCCGTCTCGGCGAAATCATGGTCATGAACAGCGATGGCAGCGCGACACGGCAGCTAACCGAAATGGAGCCAGAGTCCACCGCCGCACCCTGCAAAGCCGGCGGTTTCCTGGGAGGCTGGTCTCCCGACGGTACGCAGCTGACATTCTATACAGCCAGCATCAGCCAAGGTTCTGGCCAAATCTGTATCGTTGATGCCGACGGCTTGAACCTGACTGTAGTGAAGGCCGATCCTGACGCCTATCATGTCGAGCCGGCCTGGTCCCCACTTGATCGGCGCATTGCCTACCGCTCAGTGCGCCAAGACAACCATGAGGTCTATGTCGTCAACGCCGATGGCTCCGACGACATGAACCTTACCGGTAGTCCAGCCACCGACATAGAGCCCGCCTGGTCGCCCGACGGCCGCTGGATAGCCTTCGCAAGTGACAGGGACGGTAACTTCGAAATCTACATCATGCGAAGCGATGGCAGCGAAGTGACCAGACTAACAGACGACGCGGCGAAAGACTCCGTTCCAGCTTGGGGAGCGCCCCGTCCCTTGGCGCTCCCTGGCCCGACCACTGGGGTACGACCAGTCGACATGCCCGAATTGCCGGAGCAACCTACTGTTTCCTCCTTACCCACACCAGCCTCCATCGCCACGGTACAGATGCCGACACTGGTCTCTAGTCCTACGATAGAGGTCCCCACGACTGTGCCGCCGTCTGGCACATCAGGGGGGGCGTGCTGGATGACCTGGGGCGTCATGAGGAAGCCCTCGCCTCCTACCAACGGCCATGGGAGGCCGCCCCCGATCTGAAGGTAGCAAAGCTCCCCGGAGGCCGACAGACTCTGGTCCGGCAATCTGGGCGGGATGAAGAAGGAGAGGAAGGAACGTAGTGGAGGTATCGGCAGCCGGGCTCACAGACGTTGGTCGCCAGCGCCAAGTCAATGAGGACCATTTTCTTGTTGATGCTCTGCGGGGCCTCTACGTCATCGCTGATGGCGTCGGAGGCCACAAGGGCGGCGACACGGCGAGCCGGCTGGCAGTGACGGTAGTGGGGGACTATTTGAGCCAGGATGTCCTGGAAGCGATTGCCGGGCTCGCATGCGAAGTCGACCGTCGACGTGAAGCTCGAGGAGTGTTGGTGAATGCCGCCGAGGCAGCCAATCGGGCCATACTGCAGGCGGCAACCACCAGTGAGGAACTTGACGGGATGGGGTGCACACTGCTCGTCGCCCTCCTCTCTGGACATAGCCTATATGCTATCCACGCCGGGGACTCGAGGGCCTACCGGTTCCGCGACGGGAAGCTGGAGGCGCTGACCATTGATCACTCACGCGTGGCTCTCCTCGTGACTCGAGGGCACCTTACCGTCGAGCAGGCACGACTGCACCCAATGCGGAACTTGATCACGAAGGCTGCAGGCCTTCATGAAGAACTGAAGCCCGATTTCACTGTCACCTCTCTCCGGGCAGGGGACTGGCTGGTGCTGTGCAGTGACGGACTATGGGAGATGCTGACAGACGACCGGATTGCGGAGATAATCCGACTGGGAAAAGACCCTGAACAGGTTGTGGGCGCCCTGGTATCAACCGCCAACCGAGCGGGGGGCAGGGACAACATCACCGCCATAGTGATTCGCTGCCTGCGCGAGGATGAGGACTTCTGACATAGGGGCGCGAAACCGAAGGCGCGGTGGCCGATGGCTCGCGAATCTGATGCGACCCTAGTGGTGTGGCAGATAGCAGCGCACGAAGCGGAAGGGGCCAAGTACTCGTTCATCGAGGAAGGCCACATCGCCGTAGCGCTCTGCAAAGTTCCCGATGTGGAGCTTACCGAAAGGGAGGAGAGGCGAGGTCTCCAGCAGAGACTGGAAAGGGCCATCGGTGAGGTCCAGGCGGTGCGTGCCACATTCGCCGAAGTAGGTCTTGACTGGGTTAAGGCACGGCGTCAGATGAGGTCACTCTTGGGCTCCGGCGGTGGCGAGACGCGCGGCGAAGTCATGCATCGAAGTGACGAATGCCGCCGACTCTTCGGGGAGGCGGAGCGGCTGGCCGGCATGTGGGGACAGGACACCCTTCAACCTCTCCACCTACTGGCAGGCCTGATCCACAGGGGCAACCGCGAGATGGAGGCTGCCGTTTCGGCCCAAGGGATAGACATACAGGTTCTAAGGACGGCGACGCAGGCGCACCTGGCCGAGGCCGCTCCAGAAGCCGGTCCTGTTTCCCCGGCGGGCGAGGTCAGTAGCGAACAGCGGCTCAGGACGCCCTGGCTGGATCGTTATGGGCGGGACGTCACCGCACTAGCCAGGCAGGGCAGGCTGAGCACCGTGGTGGGCAGGCAGGATGAGATGCGGCGCATCGGCCAGATCCTGACTCAGAAACGCAAGAACAATGTTCTCCTCGTGGGCGACCGAGGAGTGGGCAAGACATGCATCGTAGAAGGCTTTGGCCAACGTCTTCTAGGTGGTGCGCCTGATGCCCGCCTCGAAGGACTGCGCATTGTCGAGATCTCTCTCGCGGCCCTCATCTCCGGCGCAAAGTACCGGGGCGAGTTCGAGGAGAGGATGCAGGAAGTCATCCGGGAAGCCAGCTCAGACCCGAAGCTGGTTCTGTTTATCGACGAGATGCACACGTTGGTTGGCGCGGGAAGAGGCGAGGGGGCCGCGATGGACGCGGCCGACATCCTGAAGCCCCCTCTCAGCCGGGGCGAGATACGGGTCATCGGCGCCACAACCACCGAGGAATACCGCAAGTACATTGAGAAGGACTCTGCCCTCGAGAGGCGGTTCCAGGTGGTCTGGGTAGATGAGCCGACTCGAGAAGAGGCCATCGAGATCCTGGAAGGGCTCCGTGCTGAGTACGAGGGCCACCACGGGGTGTCGATCCTGCCCGAGGGAATTGAGGCCGCTGTGGATCTGTCGATGCGCTACCTCCCCGATCATCGTCTGCCCGACAAGGCCCTGGACCTGCTCGACCAGGCATGCGCCCAGGGCCGGCTTCCTACGCTCGCTGGCGGCCAAAGAGCCGCGCCGACCAGAGGTCACGAAACACGAACCCCGGAGGAGCGAACGGGATGCTTGGAGACCGGGGCTGGGGTCATCGCCCGTTCACACATTGCCCGGGTCGTATCGGAGAGGTGTCGCGTGCCGGTGGAGCGGCTCACCCAGGATGAGGCCCGGCGCCTGCGTGGCCTCGAACAAGCGCTCCGCCGTCGAGTCATGGGCCAGGATGAGGCGATTAGGGAAGTGGCCAAGGCTGTGCGCGCCGGTCAGCTCGGCCTGCGGGACCGGAGAAGGCCCAGAGGCGTTTTCCTGTTTGTAGGTCCCACGGGGACGGGCAAGACAGAGCTGGCCAAGGCCCTGGCGGAGTTTCTCTTCGATGACGAGAGCAAGCTGATCCGCTTCGACATGTCGGAGTATATGGAGAAGCACGAGGTCGCGAAGCTGATAGGCGCGCCCCCGGGCTATCTCGGCTACGAGGATGCGGGGCAGCTCGTGGAGCGCGTAAGAAGACAGCCCTACTCGGTCCTCCTGTTCGATGAGATCGACAAGGCGCATCCTGACATCCTCAACGTGTTGCTGCAGGTTCTGGACGAGGGACGGCTCACGGATGGGCAAGGCCGTCGGGCCAATTTCAGCGAGGCGATCATCATCCTTACTTCCAACCTGGGGGCGCGGGGAGCGGCTCTTGGTGGTCGCCGCATTGGCTTCAGGGCTGGAGGAGAGCAGCCCCAGAACCTCGCTGTCGCTAGGGAGAAACGTGAGTATCGGCAGCGGTTCACTGCCGCTGTGGCCCAGGCCCTGAGCCCGGAGTTCTTCAACCGTATCCAGAAGGTCCTAGTCTTCTATCCTTTGGAGAAGGAAAGCCTGCGGGCTATAGTTGACAAGTTCGTGGCTGCGGTGCGGGAGCGCCTCAGGCCAATCGGCATCGACATCGTGCTGGAGGAAGATGCCTGCGAGTTCCTGATCCGCGAGGGGCATAGCGACGAGTACGGCGCCAGGTCCCTGGAGCGAGCGGTGGAGGCTCTCCTGGCCGAGCCCCTGGCCGAGGAGGTGCTGGAGGGCACGATCAAGGAGGGAGAAACGGTCCGCGTCTCAGCGTCAGAGTCCGGCCTGACATTCCGAAGGAGGTTTGGCGTCATCGGGCAGATCTGAGCGGGAGGCGTCAACGGAGGTGGGAGATGAGCATCTTCAATCGTCTGTGGAGAGCCCCGGCCTTGGATGGCAAGGGACTGCGCCTCGCCAAGCTGGGGCGTCGTGGGGAGGCCCTGGCCTGCTTCCAGCGCGCCCTGGAGCTCCACCCCCGCTATGCCCCGGCCTGGTGTCACAAGGGGAACGCGCTGGACGACCTGGGGCGGCATGAGGAGGCTCTGACCTGCTATGAGCGCGCCCTGGAGATCGACCCCCTCTATGCGCCGGGCTGGGACGGCAAGGGGCTGTCCCTCGCCAAGCTGGGGAGGCCTGAGGAGGCCCTGGCCTGCTTCCAGCGCGCCCTGGAGATCGACGTCCGCGCTGTCCTCGCCCGCTGCGAGCGTGTCTTGGAGGTCGATCCCCGCGACGGCCAGGCCTGGTGCCACAAGGGGCTGGCCCTCGCCAAGCTGGGCCGGCATGAGGAGGCGCTGACCTGCTTCGAGCGTGCGCTGACGCTTGATTCCCGCAATGCCCCGGCCTGGTGTCACAAGGGGAGCACGCTGGGCGGCCTAGGGAGGCATGAGGAGGCCCTGGCCTGGTTCGACCGCGCCTTGGAACTCGATCCGCATTATGCTCCGGCCTGGCGCGACAAGGGGACCACCCTGGACCATCTAGGGCGTCGGGGAGAGGCCTTGGGCTGCTTCGAGCGCGCGCTGGAGCTCCATCCCCGCGACGCCGATACCAGGAACAAAGCGGAGCGGCTGCGGGGGGAGGAGACCCTGGCTCGCTGCGAGCGCGCCCTGGAACTCGACCCTGGCCTCGCCCAGGTTTGGAACAACAAGGGAGAAACACTGCGGGAGTGGAGACCTCGGCAGGAGCCCCTGCACTGCCGCGAGGAGACCAGGGTGTATTCCTTGGATTCCCTGATGGAGGCCCTGCCCTGCTTTGAGCGAGCCCTCGAACTGGACCCAGGCCTCGCCCGGGCGTGGAACAACATGGGGATCGCGCTGGATGACCAAAGGGATATGGACGATATGTTGGGAATCGCGTCTGGCGACCAGCCTCGGCAGAGGGCCCTGGCCTGTTACGAGCGGGCTCTGGAGCTCGACCCTCGCTACGCTCCCCCCTGGCACAATAAGGGGTACGCGCTCTTCCACCTAGGGCGTCATGACGAGGCCCTGGCCTGCTACGACCGCGCCCTGGAGATCGACCCCTGCTATGCTCTGGCCTGGCACAACAAGGGGGAAGCGCTGCATTGCCTGTTCCGGCATGAGGAGGCCCTGCCCTGCTTCGAGCATCGCTTGGACGTCGACCCCCACTATGCCCAGGCCTGGTACAACAAAGCGAGGGCGCTCGATGCCCTGGGGCGTCGAGAGGAGGCGCGCAAGGCGCGGAAAACGGCGGAGCGCCTCGGGAAGGAGAGCCGTTATTCCCTGATAGTAAGTGAGGTAGGGAAGCGGGCCGGACGAGGAGGGTGAAGCATGGCTCAATATTGCTCTTCCTGCGGTAGCGAGCTCGCACCCAACGCACAGTTCTGCAATTGGTGCGGGCAGGCGGTTGCGGCCATGCCCCAGGAGGAAGCGCCTAGCCCCGAGGCGCCGTCCGGCGAACGGCGT
>JAUYDU010000172.1 GCA_030691665.1 Chloroflexota bacterium | reverse complement strand
GAGGTGAACGTCGATGGCCGTCACTCTGGGGTCAGGCAATTACGTATTCGAGCCGGTGGACGGCTGGGCCAAGATACCTGCGGGCTGGAAATTCATGGACGCACCCGGCGTGTGCGTGGACTCCAAGGACAACGTCTACGTATTCACCCGAGGCACACATCCACTGGTGGTCTTCGACAAGAGCGGGAAAGTGGTAAACACCTGGGGCGATGACATATTCACCAGGGCCCACGGCCTTACCATGTCCCCCGACGGCAAGACCGTCTGGTGCACTGACGACGGCGACCACACGGTGCGCCACTGCACCCTGGACGGCAAGGTGCTTCTGACCATCGGCACGCCGGGCAAGCCGGCCCCTCTCTACAGCGGCCAGCCCTTCAACCGGCCGACGAAGGTCGCGTTCTCGCCCACCGGCGAGCTGTATATCTCGGACGGCTACGGCAACGCCCGCGTCCACAAGTACACGGCCGAGGGCAAGCACCTCTTCTCCTGGGGCGGACCTGGCATGGGGCCAGGCGAGTTCAACGTCGTCCACGACATCGTCACCGACACCGAAGGCTTTGTCTACGTGGCCGACCGGGAGAGCCACCGCATCCAGGTCTTCGACGGTAAAGGCAAGCTGCAGGCTGTATGGCTCAACGTGCACCGGCCCTGCGGCCTTACCATGGACAGGGCCAACAAGGTGCTGTATGTGGGTGAGCTGGGGCCGGTTTTGCCTGCGAACAAGAACGGGGTCAACATCGGCCCCAGGCTGAGCGTACTGGACCTGAACGGGAATGTGCTGGCGCGCATCGGCGAGAAGCCGGTAGGCGACGGGCTGGACCAGTTCTACGCCCCGCACGCCACGGCTATGGACTCTCGTGGCGACATCTATGTAGGCGAGGTCACCTGGACCCACCTTGGCAAGCCGGACAAGGAGTTCCGCTGCTTCCGGAAGCTGGCCCGGAAGAAGGCCTAGGAATCTGGCCGAAAACCTGCTTTGCAGAAATACAAGCCCGGCCCTCCGGTGTCCATGAGTTGCATTGGAAAGGACATGCCACCTGGAGCCTTGGAGAAACAGAGACCCACGAGAAGCTTGTCGTCGCTCTTCACCATGAGCGGAGATTCCCAAGGCCGCTCTACGACACACATTCACTAGGCGCCGGCGTCCTTGCGGGCAATGCTTCCAGGCGCTGGCCCGACTAGCTGAAGGCTGGCTTCGGGTAGGTAAGAGGCACAAGGCAACTCGCGGTCCCAACGGAGTTGAGGCCGCCCCGTGGGTTCTCACACCACACCCGCAGGCCCAGGCGTGTCTGGTCTCCTTCTCTCACCTTCTCGACGATGCGGCCTCGGAATGTCACCGGCCCTGCCAGCGTCACGCCTATCAAACGGATTGAGGTTGTCCCGTCCGTAAACCACCGCTGGCCGAAGTACCGCTGAAGTAGCTCCTCGTAGCCAGACAAGCATTGCGTCCCCTGGACAATGGCGCCCGGCCGCCCTATTGGCATCGTTGCCCGTCAGATCGTCGCGGATCCTGAATATGAACACCACCTGGTTCGTCAGCGCCTCAGAGCGCTCGATCATGGAGTAGATGCCCCGTCCGGTCTTTCTTACAAGGAGCTTGAGTGGCTTGTAGAACGAAGCGGGCTTGTAGTTGATTCCCAGCGTCACCGACTCGTTGGACTCGCCACGGGCAAACGGCCGGTTGCAGCGGGAACAGAACCACTGTGCCCCAACCTCAATGTCGGCCCAGGAAGATTCGTACCCGCCACATACTGGGCACTTGGGCAGCGTCTTCGTCTTGCTCGTATCGATCCAAAGGTGGCTCACCAGCCTGTAACGGTTGATGCTTGAGCCAACTATCAGTGGCTTCCACGAAGGCCCCTGTGACGTCTTGTCCACGATCGTGGCCTTCGTGGCAAAGCCGTCGTATTGGAAAGTAGCGTTGCAGGCCCGGTTTGAGCACTGCTTCGACGCGAAGGTGCCATCCTTCTTCGCCTTTGGAATGTTGTTCCACGTACTGCACGCTGGACACTGGACGACAAGCCCACGCTTGGTCAGTTCGACACCCCTCCCAGTCCAGAGAACTGACTGCCACCTGACCGGACGGGCGTTAAGCTTTGCCCGGATGGGCTCGTCCGTGTCCTTCGTATAGATGTCGAAAGCATACCCCTCGTTGGCCAAGAACCTTGACTGCTTAGCCTGATGGCCATGCTCACTTTCAAGGTCGCTGACCGACTTCGAGTACTGCCCAGTGGCATTCCTCTCTAGTAGCGCCTTCCGATCGCTCTTGACGATGACGGCACAGGTAACTGCCGAACCAGCCTGCGGCACCGACTTGGTGCAGACGAGTGCGACAGCAGCCCTGAACACGTCCTCAAATACGCCTTCACCCAGCTTCACCACGTGCTCCAAGCGAGTGCCTCTGAGCAGAAGTTCTCGCAGGCCTCTCCGCTCTGGGAGATGCAGCACGCTGTCTGGGATGACGTACCCCAGCATGCCTCCCTCGGGCAGGATTTCCAATGCGCGTTCTGTGAAAAGTTCGTAGGAATCGCACATCGTGGAGAACAGGCGGTACGCGCTCAGTTCGTCTGTGCGTCCATCTAGGTCCGCTCCCCATGGCGGGTTGCCCACCACGATCGCCTCACCTGCATTGCCGATCATGGTCGCCAAATCGTCGCGCGGGACGAGCGAATCCCTCACATGCACATTCCTGACCAGATCGGGCAAGCGTACCGGCTTCTGGGTGGAGCTACGCATATACCTTTGAGGATTACTCTTCAGCAGCTTTAGCCAGAGGTTCAGCTTCGTTACCTCGACAGCCTGAGGGTCCTTGTCGAATCCGAACAAGTTCTCTCCAATGATGCGTTCGGCCGCACCCTCTACTTGTCCACCATCCAGCAATGCCTTGAATCCCTCACGGCGCTGGGTGACCAGCCTCTCAAGCTCACGGTTGTACGCCCGATATGCGATTCTCTGCGGCTAGACCACAACAGGCCCTTGAATCGCCGGACTCTTCGAGCCTTGGGCGCGGACCGATCGCTGGTCTGATGTGAGGGCGGGCGTTCCAGTACGACGAGCTCATTTCCCCCAGTCGTTGCCACACATCCCCCACGCCAACCTGGACGCGTTCTGTGCGCCCTTCGAGCGGCTGGACAACCCCCAGCCTGGAGGGTGGGATCCATCGTTGTTGGCACCCCTCCAGAGCAGCGCGGCGTAGTGGCAGCAGCCTGCTATGAGGCTCAGGCTCGTCGGTAAGAGATTCACTCGGCCGTGCCGATGCGCGGCCTTCGGGCTCTGCGCGCACCATCAGGACGAAGGGGGTGTGGGCAACTCGATGGCGTTCGCCGTCTCAGCCGGGAGCTGGATGTTGATGGCCTCGTTTATCTTCTGGATGGTCGTCACAATGTCAACCTGGGTCGTCACGCCCTCGGAGACCTCCACGAAATGCACCTCGTTCTTGAGCGGGAGGTGGGTGTCCAGCGCGACGCACTGGGTGACGTTGACGTTACGCACCTCCACAGGGGTGGGCGTTGCGTCGGACTGCGGCTGCGGCCTGGCTTGGCCTATCTCAGCGAAGGCCAGCAGCTTCTGCGTGTCAGGGGTTATCTGGAGCTTCTGGCAACTAATGCCGTTCACCTCGCCGGCGCCGGCGTTCTCAACCTTGGTCGCGTCCGTCAGCAGGTCAACCTGGCGGCCTGCCAAGTCCTGTTTCTCGAACGTGTCCCCAATCAGGCGGGACTTGAACCAGGATGTGCCCACGCCCGGTTTCTGATACTGGTAGCCTTCCACCATGTACGTCTCGATCTGGGCCTGTGCTCCAGTCCCGGAGATGTCGCCCGTCAGGGTCTGATAGAGCTTCTTTCCCGCCAGGTCTATCTGGCCCTGCGTGTCCCAGGACAGGGTCAAGGACTGCACGCCAGACTTCTTGATGTCCGTGTGCGCCTCGAATTGGTAGGTCTTGACATTGGCCCAGGCTGTCGTCACCTGCTGCGCCACGTTTGCCGGGTTAGGCGTTGGCGTCGGGGTCGGTGTCGGCGTCGCAGTGGGTGCTGGCGTCGGTGTCGGCGTCGGCGCAGGCGTAGGTGTGGGCCTGGGCGTCGGCGTCGGCGTTGGTGTAGGCGCAGGCGTAGGGGTAGCAGTTGGCCTCGGAGTCGGCGTCGGCGTAGCAGTGGGCGCTGGAGTGGGGGTTGGGGTCGCGGTAGGGGCAGGCGTAGGCGTAGCTGTTGGCGTCGGGGTCGGCGTCGGCGTAGCAGTGGGAGTGGGTGCCGCAGTCGGAGTGGGAGTAGGCACTAAGGTAGGTGTCGCGGTTGGAGCAACAGTCGGCGTAGGGGTCGCCGTGGCGCAGGCGGCAGCCAACGCCATTAACAGCACCGCTGAAAAAAGCACGAGTACCTTGAGTTTCACCTCTTCCTCCATTTCTGACGGTCAACTTATAGAACGTAGCCTTGGCGCGTGTGTCAGGTTGCGTGGTCAGCGAAGCGCCGATGAGCACTGTCTCGATGCCCTGCTTTGCCGAATGGGAGTCGGCGTGCGCCTGGTGAAGGATACTCCAAGGTCCAGCAAAAGGCGAGGAGCCTGTGTTGGCTGTCAGTGACTTGGGCGACTCTTGCACCAGATGTCGTTTCGTGTCCCCGGATTTAGCCGAGAACCCCCGCTCGTGATTTGGACCCAGTGGCCAAGGAGACGCGTGCAGTGATGCCGTCTCTACTGGCAGGACAGCGGTGGGAGCCAAGTGGTCGGGACGACTCTCACTGCCCACTCCCACAGTAGTGCTCGGGCGGTTCTGCATGAACCCGCATAGCCTCCACCTTGACCCATCGTCCCCACTACCGCTAGAGTGTCGGCACAATGGCTACCTATGAGCAGGTCTGGATGTTTACCGACGGCGCCTGTCTGGGCAATCCAGGACCGGGCGGGTACGCTGCCATACTCGTGTCCGGGCCACACAAGAAAGATCTCAATGGCGGCTTCCGCCTGACGACCAACAACCGCATGGAACTCATGGCGATCATCGTCGGGCTGGAGCTGCTGCAACGCACCTGTGAGGTCGTGGTCAGCAGTGACTCCCAGTATGTCGTTCAGGCCATGCAGAAACGCTGGCCGCAGCGATGGAGGGCCGACGGCTGGCGGCTGGCCGATAGATTGGGAAAGCCGGGTAGTGGAGGTCTGGCCAAGAACCCGGACCTGTGGGAGCGGCTCTTG
>JAUYDU010000525.1 GCA_030691665.1 Chloroflexota bacterium | reverse complement strand
GAGGCCCGCAAGCGGGGCATCCTGCGCAGCGAGGGCAAGGGGTACGCGGTGCAGGACGGCGACGTGCTGCACATCCTGTTCAGCGTCTAGGCTTCTTCCACAGCTCAAGCCCATCTGCCTGCAGGCAGGTATAATGGCCGCAGTATCCCCCATTTCCGTTCTGGCGAAGGATGCATCCTGAGCCTGTCGAAGGAGGCTCGCCATGGTCGAATCCTCGGCTGAGGAGTGGCCGCCGCGCGGGGGCTTTCAACGCTTGACCGGCGTGCGGGTGGAGGAGGTGGGCGACGGCGTGTACTGGGCCCAGTCCTTCGCCAACGCCGGCTGGGTGGTCACCGACGAGGGCGTCGTTCTCATTGACACCGGCGGAGGCGTCGGCTCGGCGCTGATGCTGGCCGAGCTGCGCAAGGTCACCGACAAGCCGGTGCGCTACATCATCTAGACCCACGGCCACGAGGACCACGTCGTCGGCGCTCAGCTCTTCGCCCAGGAGGGCACCCAGGTCATCGGCCACGAGATGGTGCCGGAGCGGCTGCGCAAGTACGAGATGCTGCGCCAGCACACCAATCGCATCAACAGCCTTCAGTTCCACTTCGACCTGTCGGCAGCCAGGCCTACCTACCGCTACCCTGACGTTACCTACCACGCTCACTACAGCTTCCAGCTCGGCGGCCGCAACTTCGACCTGTTCCACGGCCGGGGCGAGACCGACGACGCCACGGTGATCCACGTGCCCGATGCCTCCGCCAAAGGCGGATCCGCCTCCGGCGGAGGTGTCGTGTTCAGCGGCGACTTCCTCATCGGCGTGCTCCCCAACCTGGGCAACCCGTTCAAGGTGGTGCGCTACGAGCGGGAGTGGTTCGAGACGCTGGAGCGCATCCTGGAGCTGGAGCCCGCGGCGGTGGTGCCCGGGCACGGCGTGCGCTTGCACAAGGGCCGAGAGGACGTGCGGCAGGCCCTGGGGGACAACATCGAGGCGCTGCGCTTTCTGCACGAGGAGGTGGTGCGCCGCCTGAACGAAGGCCAGACCCTCGACCGGATGGTGGCGGAGGTTCGCCTGCCCCGGCATCTGGAGGAGAGCCCCTATCTGCGCCAGCTCTACTCGCGGGTGGAGTTCGCCGTCATGACCATCCACCGGCGCTACGCCGGCTGGTTCGACTGGGACCCAGCCGACCTCTTCCCCACACCACGGGGGGAGGTCGCTCGCAACGTGCGCGGTCTCATCGGCGACGACGGGCGGATCATCGCGCGCGCGGCTGAGCTGCGGGCGGAGGGCAAGACGCAGGAGGCCATCGAGGTCCTGCAAATCCTGCTGCGGGCCGAACCGGAGCACGTCGAGGGGCGACGCCTGCGGCTGGCGATCATGGAGGAGCTGGCGGCGAGCGACCGCTGCCTGATGTCGCGCAGCGTCTGGCTGCACTACGCCGAGCTGGACCGGGCGTTCCTGGGCGATGGTTCGACAGGCTCACTATAGAGGGCGGTGGATAGCGATGGGCGTCGGGGTAGAGATCGCGAGGGCGGTGCTGGAGGCGGCGGGCGGCGGCCAGGCGGTGTGCATGGCCACGGTCATCCGGGCGGCTCTGCCTACCGGCAGGCAGGCGCCTGAATCGCCCGCGCCTCCGCCAGAGGCGGATCAGCCTCCAGCTGAGGTGGGGGCCAAGATGCTGGTGCGGGCCGACGGCTCCACCCTGGGCTCCCTGGGTGGTGGGCCGCTGGAGGCGGCGGTGGTGGCCGATTGCCTGGCCGCCCTGCCCCGGCACCTGACGGAGACGGTGTGCTACTCGTCGGACGGTCGCCGCGTCGGGGGTGAGGAAGGGGAGGGCCGGGCGTCGCTGGACGTGCTGATCGAGGCCATCGAGCCAGCGGCCGTCTTGCTGATTGTCGGCGGCGGGCACATCGGCAAGGCGCTGGCCCAGATGGGCGCGCTGCTGGGCTTCTCGGTGGTGGTAGTGGACGACCGCCGGGAGTACGCCAACCGGGAGCGCTTCCCCGAGGCGGATCGGGTGATCTGCGGCGACTTTGAGGAGAGCCTGCGCGACTTCCCCATCGACTCCAACACCTATGTGGTCATCGTCACTCGCGGCCATCGCTACGACGAGGTCAGCCTGCGCCAGGTCGTGGCCGGGCCCGCCGCCTACGTCGGCATGATCGGCAGCCGGCGGCGGGTGGGGGCCGTCATGCAGCATCTGCTGGGCGAGGGGGTGCCCGCGGAGGCGGTGGAGCACGTTCACAGCCCCATCGGGCTGGACATCGGGGCCGAGACGCCGGAGGAGATCGCCGTCAGCATCATGGCGGAGATCGTCCAGGCGCGGCGGCGGGGGAGCGGCCGGCCAATGCGGGAGGTCAAGGGGGTGCGGAGAGGTAGGCGGCCGGCGGGGCGAGAGGACTAGCATCGTCCACAGGAGGCTACCTATGCCAGCGAAGGCTTTCTACGAAAAGAGGAACCGCGTCTTCTACATCACCATCAACCGGCCGGAGGTGCACAACTGCGTGGACACCGAGACGGCGGCGCTGCTGGCTGATGCCTGGCGGGCCTTCCGTGACGACGACGACGCCTTCGTGGCAGTGATGACGGGGGCGGGCGACAAGTCCTTTTGTAGCGGCGCTGACCTCAAGCAGGTGTCGCAGGGGTGGGGGCCGGTGACGGAGGACCAGTTTCGGGTGCAGCTCCAGAATCTGGAGGGCTTTCTGGGCTATACCCTGGGGGTGGACATATACAAGCCGATGATCGCGGCCATCAACGGCTACTGCTTTGCGGGCGGCCTGGAGATCGCGTGCATGTGCGACATCCGCCTGGCCGCCGACCACGCGGAGTTCGGTATCTTGAACCGGAGGTGGAACGTGGGGCTGGGCGACGGCGGCACGCAGCGGCTGTGGCGGATCGTTGGCCTGGGGAGAGCGCTGGAAATGATCATCACCGGTCGCCGCTTCGATGTGGAGGAGGCGTATCGCATCGGCCTGGTGAACGAAATCGTGCCCAGGGATCGGCTCATGGCGCGGGCGACGGAGCTGGCCGAGCACATCTGTCAGTTGCCGCAGGGGGCGATCCGCAGCGACAAGGAGGCGCTGATGCGGGGCATCGGCCGGCCTCTGGAGGAGGGCTTCCGCATCGAGGCGGAGATGATGCGCACCCTCATGCTCCGACGCGACTCGATGGCTGAGGGTGCCCGGGCCTTCGTCGAGAAGCGGCGGCCGGGCTGGAAGAGGCATGGCCTGTAGGTGGCCTCTCTTGCATCAGGCGGCTCTTCCCCTGCTGGCCGCGCTCCTTCTGGCGGCGGCCTGCGGCGGCGAGGAGCCATCGCCCACGGCCACGCCGTCGCCTTCGCCGACCACCGTCGCGCCCACGAAGACATCTACTCCCCTGGCTGCGGCCACGGTGACGGCGACTCCGGCCTACGGGGGCGCGCTGCGGGCCGGCGTCTGGGCGGAGATCGCCGGCACCGGGAACTGCCTGAACGTGAGGGAAGTGCCGGGGGTGAAGCAGCCGTCCATCATCAACGATTGCCTTCCCGACGGCTACGTGGGCTATTTGGTGGGGGAGCCGCGGCAGGTGGATGGCCACTGGTGGTGGAAGCTGGCGGGGGTGGGTTGGGCCGCCGAGGAGGCGCTGCGCTTTTACCACGAGGGCTTCCCCTGGCCCCAGAGGCCGGAGCTGGCCGACGCTGGCGAGATCGCCTACGTGGGAGCCGACGGCAACATCTGGCTCATGGGCGCCGACGGCAGCGACCAGCGGCGTCTGACCGAACAGCCACCGCCGGGGCGCGTGACGGAGCTCGCATGGTCGCCCAGGGGGGACCTGCTGGCCCTCGCCACTGGCGGGCCCTCGACTATCCTGGTCATCGACCTGGCGGGCGAGGCAGTGCTGGAGATAGCCAACGCCGTATCACCGTCCTGGTCAAGCGATGGGAGCAGGCTGGCCTATCTGGGCGACATCCAGCAGGGGGAGATGGAGATCTCGGCGGTGCCGAGCGTCATGAGCATTCCTTCCCGAGAGATGAGGCCGGTGGCTGACCGGGCCAGCTTCTATCAGGGAGGGCCCAGGTGGAGCCCAGCGGGCCTCCAGCTACTCTACGATGGACCCCTGGGCATTCACCTGGTGGATGTGAGCGGCCCCCAGCCCGCGGAGCGAGTGGTGGTCGGCAGCGGGGAGAACCGGGGCAACTGGTCCTACGCTCAGCCGGTCTGGTCGCCCGACGGCCAGGCCTTTGTCTTCCGCTTCCGCGATTTCGCTCTGGCGGAGGCGCCCGACTCCTATGCCCTCTATTCCCTGGCCGAGGAGCGGGTGATCTTCCAGGTCGGCACCAAGGGTGGCTGTGGCCGCGAGGCCGGCCCTGAGGACTGGCAGACGGACTGGACCCCCGACGGCCGCTACTTCCTGGACCGCGGGGAGTGCGCCGACGATGACTTGAGCAACGGCATCTGGGCTGTGGATACCCAGGAGAGGACGGAAAGGCGCCTTCTCCCGGTCCAGGGCGCACACCTCACCCTCTCCCCCGATGGCCGCCACCTGGCCTTCGAGGTGGAGGGCAGTCTCATCTGGGCGGCCGACAGTGACGGCAGCGGCCTGACCCTGCTCGCCGAGGGACGTCTGCCGGCCTGGCGCCCGGCAGGCCTCTAGACGGCCTATTTGGCGATGAGCACGGCTGTAGCCTTGATGAGGGCGGTCACCTGGTCGCCGGCCTTAAGGCCGAGCGATTCGGCGGAGCGGCGGGTGATGGCGGCGACCACTTCCTGGCCGCCGACGTCCACCACCACCTCGGCCATGATGGTGCCCAGCCTTACT
>JAUYDU010000493.1 GCA_030691665.1 Chloroflexota bacterium | reverse complement strand
GCGAAGGTCAGGCGTCGGTTCTGCACCCAGCGGCGGTTCACGAACAGGCTGACGTAGCCGCGGCTGGCTCGCGACACCTGGGGTGGGGCGGCCAGACCGCTCACCCTGATGGCCGTAGCTTCGCTGCCGGATTGCCCCTGGATGGGCAGCATGGCGGCCGCTACCTCTGGGCCGTACACGGCGGCCACGGCGTCGGCCAGGCTGCCGCTGCCGCTGGTGAGGAGGGCCTGGCGGCCGTCCAGCCGCAGGGAGAAGCGCACCTCGGGATAGGCCAGGGCGTACTGGCTGGCCAGGTTAGCGATGTATTGGTTCTCGGCGGCGGGAGAACGCATGAACTTGCGGCGGGCCGGCTGCTTGGCGAACAGGTGGAGAACGGTGACGGCGGTGCCCTGGGCGGCGCCGCGCGTGCCCTGCTCCACCGGCTTGCCGTCCACGAGGCGGAGGTAGGCCCCGGCGACGGCATCGGGCGGGCGGGAGAGCATCTCGACCTCGGCCACAGCGACGATGCTGGGCAAGGCCTCGCCCCGGAAGCCCAGGGTAGCGATGTGGGCCAGGTCCTCGGCGGTGGCCACTTTGCTGGTGGCGTAGCGGTGGCAGGCTAGGGCCAACCCGCTGGGAGGGATGCCCGTGCCGTTGTCGGTCACCCGGATGAACCCCAGCCCGCCCTGGTTCACCTCGATGGACACCTGGCTGGCGCCGGCGTCCAGGCTGTTATCGATTAGCTCCTTCACCACCGAGGCGGGGCGCTCCACCACCTCGCCGGCGGCGATGAGGGAGGACACTTCGGAGGGGAGAATGTGGATGCTCAACTCTGGAAGTTCACCTCCACCCGACCTATTCTAGCACGCTGCCAATCGCGTCGAGAACCCGCCGAAGGCGGTAGCGTTCCGTTGTTCATGATGTAGGGCAGGGCCCCCGCCCTGCCCATCGCCTCGGGTCGGGGCTGGGGCCCCGACCTACGAAATAGGTCATGAACCTGCCTGCCGGTAGGCAGGTCGGCGAGACGCTACCCCCGCCGGCGGGTGGATTGCCCCAGGTAGTGCCCGTTGCTATACTAGCGCCAGTGTAGGGGGGCATGGAGAGGAAGCATCGGGCATGAGGGTACTCCGCTGGCTCGGGCCGCTCGCCTTGGTGGTGGCCGCTCTCCTGCTTGCCGACACCGTTCCTCATCCCTTGGCCTCTTCCTCCGCCGGAGGCGGACTTCCCCCTAGCGTCGATTTCGCCTCCGCCCCCTCCAAGGACGGCGAGCAGTTCCTCCCCGGCGAGATGCTGGTCAAGTTCAAGCTGCCCCTGCCGCCCGGAGCCGTGGGCGTGATCCATGGCCTGGCGGGCGGGGCCGAAATGGAGTACTTGCCAGCCCTGGGGCTGCATCGCATTCGCCTGCCCGACGGGGTCGACGCTCAACAAGCCGCCACTATCTATAACGCATTACCCTGGGTGGAGTATGCGGAGCCCAACTACATCGTTCGGGCGGCGATAACGCCGGACGACCCGTTGTATCCGGTCGACCAGGCCTGGTACTACGACATCATCAATGCCCCCGCCGGCTGGGATATCGAGAGGGGGAGGCTGGCCACCATCGTGGCCGTGCTGGATACGGGCGCCGACCTGGATCACCCTGACCTGGAGTCGAAGATCTGGACCAACGGGCGGGAGACCCCCGGCAATGGCCTCGACGACGACCTGAACGGCTGCATAGATGACGTCCACGGCTGCAACTTCGTGACCCTGCCGCCCTCCAACGACCCCGGTGACGACCACGGCCACGGCAGCATGATCGCCGGCATCGTCGGGGCCGATAGCAATAACGGCCAGGGGGTGGCAGGGGTGGCCTGGGGCGCGACGGTGCTGCCGGTCAAGGTGCTGGACAAGACGGGCACCGGCAGCGCCTCCGACGTGGCCCAGGGCATCATCTATGCCGCCAAGAGCGGCGCCCAGGTGATCAACCTGAGCATGGCCCGACCGTCGCCCAGCCGGGCGCTGGAGGAGGCGGTGAAGGCGGCGCACAACACCTACGGGGCGATCCTGGTGGCGGCCGCCGGGAACGAGGGGCAGGCCGCGGTAGGATACCCGGCGGCCTACCCGGAGGTGATCGCCGTGGCCGCCTTCGACCATGGCGACCCCAACAGCCGCGCCTCCTTCAGCAACTGGGGCCCCCAGGTGAACGTGGCGGCGCCGGGCGTGGACGTCTTCAGCACCCACCTGAACGGCGGCTACGCTCGCGGCCAGGGGACATCCTTCGCCTCGGCCTTCGCCTCGGGGCTGGTGGCGCTGCTCCTGTCGCAGGATTCGGCGCGGACGGACGACGACGTTCGGGCGCTGCTGCGCATCTCGGCGGACGACCTGCCCGACGGCTCGACGCCCAACTGGGACGGCTGGGGCCGCCTGAACCTGGGCGGGGCCTTGAACTCCAGGGCCTACCAGGCCATCCTGCCGGGCCTGGTCAAGGATTAGGGGGACTGCGGCTCCGGCTACCCCTCCTTCCCCCGCGCCCTCTCCCGCAGCTCGTACAGCTTGGTGATGGCCTGCAAGGGGGTGAGGCTGTCCACGTCCAGGGCGGCCAGCTCCTCCGCCAGGGCTGGGTCGGCCCCCAGGAAGGAGAGCTGGAGGGCCTCCGCTCTGGGGCGGCCCTGGCGCGCACGATCATGGCGGTCGCGGCCCTCTTCCAGCTCGCTCAGCACCTCCTGCGCCCGCTGGATGACCGGTCGGGGCAGGCCCGCCAGCTGGGCCACGTGGATGCCGTAGCTGCGGTCGGCGCCGCCGGGGAGGATGCGGTGCAGGAAGACCACTCGCCCCTTCTCCTCGGCCACGGCCACGTTGTAGTTCTTGACCCGCGGCAGGAAGGCGGCCAGGTCCACCAGCTCGTGGTAGTGGGTGGCGAACAGGGTCTTGGCTGCCACCTCCGGTCGATGATGAATGAACTCCACCACGGCGCGGGCGATGGCCATGCCGTCGTAGGTGCTGGTGCCGCGACCGATCTCGTCGAACAGAAGGAGGGAGCGCGGCGTAGCGTTGTGGAGGATGGCGGCCGTCTCCAGCATCTCCACCAGGAAGGTGGACTGGCCGGCGGCGATGTCGTCCAGGGCCCCCACGCGGGTGAAGATGCGGTCCACGACGCCGATGCGGGCGGAGGCGACGGGCACGAAGCTGCCGATCTGGGCCAGCAGCACGATCAGGGCCACCTGGCGGATGTAGGTGGACTTGCCAGCCATGTTGGGGCCGGTGAGGATGACGATCTGGGTGTCCTCGCTTCCGCCAGAGGCGGATCCGCCCCCGGCGGAGGAGAGGTGGGTATCGTTTGGGACGAAAGCCCCCTCCGGCAGCATGCGCTCCACCACCGGATGGCGGCCATCCCGGATGACGATCTCGCCGTCGTCGGTCACCTCGGGGCGGGTGTAGCCGTAGCGGGCGGCCACCTCGGCCAGGGCGGAGAAGACGTCGACCTCGGCGGCGGCGGCGGCCAGGTCGAGGATGCGCTTGCCGTCGGCGGCCACCTGGGCGTACACCTGGCGGAAGAGGGTCGCCTCCAGTTCCTCCTGGCGCTCGCGGGCGTGGAGGATCTGGTACTCGCGCTCCTTCAGCTCGGCGGTGGTGAAGCGCTCGCCGCCCACCAGGGTCTGTCGCCGCTGGTAGTGGGCGGGCACCAGCTTGAGGTTGGGCTTGCTCACCTCGATGTAGTAGCCGAAGACCTTGTTGTAGCCCACCTTGAGGGACTTGATGCCCGTCTGCTGGCGCTCGCGTCGCTCCAGGTCGGCCAGGTACTGGCGGGCGTCGCGGGCCACGCTGCGCAGGCTGTCCAGCTCCGGCGAGAAGCCGGGTCGGATGACGCCGCCCTCCTCGAAGCCTCCGGCGGGCTCGTCCTCGATGGCCTGGCGGATGAGGGCGGCCGTCTCCTGGCAGGGGTGAAGGCGGGCCAGTAGGGGCGCAGCATCCTCCGAAGGCGGATCAGCCTCTGGCTGATGCTGCGCCCCTACGGCTACGGCTTGGCGAAGGGCCGGCACCAGCTCCAGGCCGCGGCGGAGGGCCACCACCTCTCGGGGCGAGGCGACGGCGGCGCTGATGCGCCCTAGCAGCCGCTCCAGGTCGGGCATCCTGGCCAGCAGGCCCGTCATCTGGCCGCGGCGGACGGCGCTCTCGAAGAAGAACTGCACCCGCTCCTGGCGCCCGTGTATGGATGTTATGTCGAGTGAGGGCTGCCCTAGCCAGCGGCGCAGGAGGCGAGCGCCCATGGCGGTCCTGGTGAGATCGATAGTGGAGAGGAGGGAGGCGCTGGCCGGGCCCTGGCGGAGGCTGGTGAACAGCTCCAGGTTGCGGCGGGTCTGGCTGTCGAGGGTCATGAAGGCGCTGGCGCTGTAGGTGGAGAGGCGGGTGATGTGGCTGAGGATGGCGCGCTGGTTCTCCTGGAGGTAGGCGAGGATGGCCCCGGCGGCGGCCACCGCCAGGGGGAGGTGGGCGCAGCCGAAGGCCTCCAGGGAGGCGGCGGAGAAGTGGGCCAGGAGCAGATCGGCGGCGGCCTGGGGGTCGAAGTGATGGGCATCCAGACGGCTGACGGCCGCCTGGACTCCTGCGGGCGGCTCGACGCCGTCGGGGAGGAGGAGCTCGGCCGGGCGCAGGCGGTCGAGCTCGGCGTGCACCGCCTCGGCCTCGAGCTGGGCGACGGCGAACTCGCCGGTGCTGACGTCCACGTAGGCGAGGCCTGCCTGTCCGGTAGGCAGGCCGGCTCGCTCGCCCTCGCTTCCGCCAGAGGCGGATCCGCCTAGGGCGGAGGCCAAAGCGGCCAGGTAGTTGTTGGCCCTCTGGTCGAGGAGGTTGCCCTCGACCAGCGTGCCGGGGGTGACGACGCGCACCACCTGGCGCTCCATGAGCGTGCGCCCCTTCACCCCCTCCCCCATCTGCTCGCAGATAGCGACCTTGTAGCCTTTGCCGATTAGTTTAGCCAGATAGCTATCCAGGGCGTGATGGGGGATGCCCGCCAGGGGGATGCGCGAGCCCTTGCCGATGGGCCGCGAGGTGAGGGCGATCTCCAGCTCGCGGGCGACGACCTCGGCGTCCTGGTCGAAGGTCTCGTAGAAGTCGCCCAGGCGGAAGAAGACGATAGCCTGGGGGAAGCGGCGCTTGATCTCCAGGTACTGGCGGCGTAACGGCGGCGTGGCCGTAGAACTCAGGCGGCTCATTTGGGGCTATTATACAGTGGAAGGGTGGATTTTGGGCGACCCCAGCTTTATGGCCGTTGACTAAATGGTGCCACAGCGCTGGATGCCCTCTATAGGCAGACCTAAAGGTCTGCAGCTACGGAGCAGAAGGCATTCAGGGGTGTAGCTGCAGGGCTTCAGCCCTGCTTGTGTCCAGTTATTTTGTTCATGGCCATAAGGCTGGGGCACCCCCCGCTTCGATGCCCCAGCGTTTACGCTGGGGTGGCGCGCCAACCCACCGAACCGCTATCAAGCGGCTTAGTCGCCGGCCTGTAGCACCCGCAGCTCGGCTCCGTAGAATGGGTCGGGGCCGACCTCGGCGGCGGTCTGGGCGACGGCGTCCCCTACGGTCAGGCCGTCGAGCAGGAGCTTCTCCAGCAACCGCAGGGTGGCGGCGTCCGTGTGGCTGGCGGAGACGGGCTGGCTCCAGCTCACGAAGGCGCTGGCCCCCTTGTCCAGGAAAGCCTGGGCGGTGCGCTGGGACCGTAGCCCGTCGCAGCCCATCATTACGATCAGCGTGTCGTCGAACCTGCCCCGCATGCTGTCTTGGACGTACTGGGGGCCGATGCTGAATACGCGGGGACCGCCTTCGTAATAAGAGCCGGCGCCCAGCCGCCCGACCAGACGCCCGACCTGCTCCTGCAGGTACTTGGTCTCGCTGTACGGCTCGCCGGTGAAGAGGCCCACGTACTCCGTCTTCGTCTTCTGGCCCGTGGCCGCGTCACGTTGCACGACTATGCCGGAGTGGACCCTCAGGATGATGAGGTCGTAGTCATGGGTCGGCAGGTTGCGGTAGAGGTCCACCGTGACCTGCTCTCCGGCGAAGTAGTCCACGGTGTACCCAGCCTGCTCCAGCAGGCGCGTGGCCGACGCGGCGAAGTCCGGGTTGGGCTGGGTGAGGCTGAGCTGGTCGACGATGGCGGCGGTCTTGGGGCCAGACGGGCCGGTCGTGATCAGGCCTCTGAGCAGCAGTCCGGCGGCGAGGGCAGCGGCAAGAAAGGCAAGGACAGCCAGCGCTGCCGCCGTTCGGCCCAAACGGCGGCGCTGGGGCCGAGGCTGCCCCGCCTTGTGCGAGCGCCTCTCGCGCTTGCGGCGCCTCATGGTGGACGGATTATACCACGCGGCCCGCTACCGCAGCCACCGCCTCCTGGCGTACCAGCCGCCCGCCGCTAGGGCGAACGCCGCAGCTACGCTGCCAGCGATGGCGGCGACGGCGATGGCGGCGACAGCGCCAGCCGACGGGCCGGAGCCGTCCGCGGCGGGGACGGGAGAATCGGTGTCCCCTACGAGGAGTTCGGTTACGCCACCCACCCCTGGTGCCGCTAGCTTTTCTACCGTGATGATTCCCGTGGCCCCGGGTGCCAGGGTCCCGAGGCTGCAAGTGACCGCTGTGGGCGCTGGTGGAGCGCACGCTCCCTGTGATGGTGTGGCGCTCTGGATGGTGCCTGGACCGGCAAGGACGTCCTCGACCTCTACGCCGGCCTCTTCGGCGGCCCCTGTATTGGTCACCGTGATGGTATAGACGACCGAGCCGCCCGGTGCGACGGGGTCTGGAGCATCGGTCATCGAAATGGCCAGACCCCCTACCGCTTGTGCTCGCCCACGCTGCCCCTCGTAGTACAACATGCCTATGGCCGCCATGATTAAGATGGCGACGACCGCCAGAACGGCTGATACTGTCTGGGCCGTCATGGATCTATTGCTCCCGCCTACGTTTGCAACCCATTCCTGCCCCTACGGAATAGTTACCTGGCAATTAATGTTGTGAACGCCTTGACCATTGACCGTGAACGTGCCTCCATCACCCGTGGCCGTGATATCCACTTCCCATGAACATTTGGCGGTCTTAGTGTCGCCCTTTACCGATGCTTGGAACTTAGCCTTGTAAGTGAAGCCACCGGCCGCTTTGATAGTCTTCTTGAGGACGTCGTCGTCGCCCGGGCCGTCCAGCCACCGAATATGGCTCTGGTCCACATGAACTTTAGTCCATCCCTCCTTCGCGTCGCCGATCTTCGATATGGTGTGAGCGCGGTCCTTTCGGTAATTGTCGTGGCACCAATCGCCCTGGGGGTCGTTGTATTCGCACTCCACCTCGCCGCCGGGCGGCGGGTCGTGCGGTTGCGCCCCGGCCTTTGCCTCCTTCAACTTGTACGTCTTCGGCCCGAAGGTTGCTGTGCGTTGAACGCTCTGCCCTTCGTCACACTTGCTCGGGTCACTGTTGGGCTTCAGCTCCACCACCACTTCGAAGTTCGCGACGATTTGGAAGGAGGCGTCGTCTGGCGCCGTGGCCCAGTTCTCTATGGTGTGATACAGCCCCAGCTTTTGCTTGTCGGCGGCCTTCTTTATCCAGTACATCTTCCAGCTGGCACCGGGGGGGGTCGCGTGCTCAATGGTCATGCCCTCGGGATCGCACCCCTTGGGCACCTCCTCGCAGAGGAGCGTGTCCACACCGAAGTGGGAGACGCCTATCGCTCCTAGGTTGTCGACCACGGTTAGCTCGGCGAAGTAGGTTCCCGGTGCCGGGTATGAGTGAGGCACGATGGCCCCCGTCGCGGGGAGGCTCCCGTCACCGAAGTCCCAGTTGTAGCTAACGATACTGCCGCCGGGGTCGGGGTCAAAGGAACTTGTGGCCTCGAAGTCCACGGTCGTGGTGCTGGGGCACGAGAACACTGCCTTGGCCACAGGCTGCCCGTTCACGTGTAGGGTGATGGTGTCGCTGCTC
The DNA here is from genome assembly GCA_030691665.1 of Chloroflexota bacterium. GTDB lineage: Bacteria > Chloroflexota > Dehalococcoidia > SM23-28-2 > SM23-28-2 > JAUYDU01. Next base: position 2,356 of record JAUYDU010000493.1, on the reverse strand, counting down.
AGGTTGCCCAGTATGTCGGAGAGGGCTACCCGCACAAGGTAATCGCCTGCGGCGAGGCCCGCCGTTTGCCACACAGTTTCGAAATATCGTTGGTCCGCACGGACGCTGTCGATTGGGATAAAGGTGGCGCCACCATCCGCCGAATACTCAAACACCGCCTCGGTCAGCAAGTTCAGGGGTATGGCGTTGACTTCGTTCGCCGCCAGCGCCACCGCCCCATCCCAGGTAGTGCTGCCCTGAGGGAAGACGAACTTTACTGAAGGTGGGGCGGATCTCACGCACGCCGTGTCTGTGATCTGGCCGACCGAAGTGACGGTTGTGCTCTCAGTGGCGCAGGTCTCCGTCGCCGAGGGCGTTGCGCCAGCCGGCCTACCGGCGTTGCCCTCCCCTATGAGTAGGGCCGTCGCCGCAACGGTCACCGTCAGCAGAATTATCGATAGCCTCGGCATCGTCTCGCCCTTTGCCCAAGACAGAACAGGGCTCGTCATCCGGTTGGGATAACCAGCCCTCGTTATTACGCCGCCTGGTGGGGTATTACGCTTGTCACCACGCCGCACCCCCTGCGCGCGTCCATTATGCACACGCGCGAGAAAATGTCAAGTAGGCTGGGGGGGGGGGAAAGAACGGGCCTAGGGGCCGCCAGGGGCATCCTCGGCCGCTGAGCGCTCGGAGGCGTCCCTCACCTCAATCGCATTGGGGGCCAGCTCCTTGCAGGCGAGCAAGGCTATCCGCCCTCAGCGTGATGGTCATTGACTATTTAAATTGCCACAGATTCACACAGATAAAACACAGATTTGTAGGCCAAGGGAACCTGTTGCGAGCAATCAGTGTCAATCTGTGCCCATCTGTGGCTGACGACTTATTCTCTCAGTGGCCATAAGGCTGGGGCATCCCCCGCTTCGATGCCCGAGCGTTCGCGCTGGGGTGGCGCGTTACCGCAGCCACTCCACCGTCACCAGGCCCTCCAGACGCTGGAAGTCGGGGTCGCCGGTGAGGACGGCGGCGTTCAGGCGCTGGGCTAGGGCCGCGGCGAAGCAGTCGGCGAGGGACACCCGATGCTGAGCCTTGAGATGGGCGGCGGCGAGAGCTAGCTCGCGGTCGATATCCACTATCTCTATCGGGTAGCTATCGATTAGGGCCAGGACTTCGGTCATCCGGTCTTCACCCCACGTCCTTTCCAGACGGTATGCTATCGCGGCCAGGTTAGCCGTATTCAGGATCAACCTGATATTGCCCTTATTTGCTTCGCGGAGGATGTCACGGACGTGGGAGCCACGCGCTTCGCCGAGAAAGTGGGCGAGCAGAGCGAAGCTATCCAGGACCAGGGCCGTCATTGCGTTCGAGGCGGCGGAAGCCCTCGTTCCTCTCTCTCCAGTTCCTCGCGGCGGTCTTCCAGCAGCGCTTGAGTGAGTGAAGGGCCGCCCTTCAAGAGGCCGAAGCCGTGCTCAATTGGGTCCTTAGCCGCGGGGACGAGGGCGATACGGCCGCCGTAGTCGATGACGTGGACTTTATCGCCCGGCTGGATGCCGTATCGCTCCCTAATCTCCCGGGGGATGACGACCCAGCCCTTCTTGGAGACCTTTGCTATAGCCATGGCGCTTCCCTCAGTTATACTTTGCGACGAAAAGTATAACTGACTAGACACAGCATATCAACCTTTGAGGTTGTTGAAAACCCTCTTGCTCCGTTCATGGTTCGACAGGCCTGCCTGCCGGCAGGCAGGCTCACCATGAGCGGGAGATATGTGGGCACCTAAGCCCGCTCACTCTGAGCCTGTCGAAGGATGAGCGGAACAACACCCCCACTCAAGCCCGCTCGCCCTGAGCTTGTCGAAGGGCCCTAGTCCCCGAACGCGTCGCCCACCTGCACCGCCTCCGGCGCCACCTCGCAGCAGGCGTCGCACCTGATGCACAGCCCCTGGTCGATGGTGTAGCGCTCGCCTGAGGCGGCATCCTCGCCGACGATGGCCGCCGTGGGGCAGATGGCCGCTGCCTCCGCCAGTCTGGGGCTATCGCCGACGATGTCGTAGCGGATGAGGCCGGGGCAGACCCGGGCCGGGCAGCGCTGGTGCTCGATGTGCTCCTGCACCTCGGCGGCGAAGGCGTCCAGGGTGTTCATGACGGCGGTGGGGGCGGCCTGGCCGTGGCCGCAGTTGGCGTTGCGCATGGCGTCGGCCAGCAGGCGCAGGAGACCGATGTCCGACGGCCGGCCGCCGCCCTTGGCGATGCGCCTCAGGACCTCCACCATCCGCTGGGTGCCGCCGCGACAGGTGGTGCAGCGGCCGCAGGACTCGTCCTCGGCGAACCACTCGAAGTACAGGCAGAGGTCGATGACGCAGTTGGAATCGTCCAGGATC
>JAUYDU010000469.1 GCA_030691665.1 Chloroflexota bacterium | reverse complement strand
GGCTGCGGCGGCCCTGTCTGCCGGGCCCGCCCGGGTGACGTGCTGGCCATCTCGTGCCGCTGCGGGGCGTACGCTCCCGTGCTCCACACGGCAGACAACCAGGTGGCCTGGACCCCGGCCTCCCTGCAGGTAGCCCTTGTGCAGAGGGGTTCGACGTGCCACCTCGAGTACTGGCTCGGGTATTCCGACAACGACTCCCCAGGTAAGCGGGAGCTGGTCACAACGCTCCGGGCGATGGGCAGCATCTCCCAGGCCGAGTGCCCGGAGCCGAAGTGCCAGGATGCCTACCGGCGCGGGAAAGAGGAGTGGGCCACGCTGGCCGAGCAACAGGAGCGCGAGAGGCGCATCGCCCAAATAGGCGAGCCATAAGGAGGGACGATGGAGACCGCCCGCTACTACGACAGGACCTGGTGGCAATACCGGACCTTGTGGAGCCCCCTCCACAAGCACTTCGGCTACTACGACGACAAGGCCCGCACCCACGGCAGGAGCCTGGAGCGGCTCCTGGAGGTGCTGGGGGATGCGGCTCTTACGAAGTCGGGCATGCGGATCCTGGACGCCGGCTGCGGCGTCGGCGGCACGACTCTGTGGCTGGCGAACCAGGGCGTGGAAGCCCAGGGCCTGACGCTCTCGCACAGGGAGGCCGCGAAGGCCACCGAAAGCGCCCGCAGGCTGGGCCTCTCGGACCGCGCCACCTTCTGGGCGCGAGACTACGCCCACACCTGCTTCAGTCCAGCCACCTTCGACCAGGTGTGGGCTGTGGAGTCCCTCTGCCAGGCGCAGGACAGGGCCGCCTTCGTGCGGGAGGCGCGTCGCATCCTCAAGCCCGGCGGCACGCTGGTGGTCTGCGACTGGTGGCGGGCGCCGGGACAGGCTCCGACGGGTCGGGACGGGGCGCTGCTGCGGCGCTGGCTGGACTGCTGGGCCATCCCAGGCCTGACGACCGAGGCGGAGTTCATCGGCCTACTCGCGTGCCAAGGCTTCGCCAGCGCCATTCATCGCGACACCACCGGGCACATCCTCCCGTCCTGCCGGCGCCTGGCCGGGCTGGCGCTGCTCACCTGGCCACTGGTGCCCCTGGCGTGCCGCTCCCCCGAGGAGCGCGCCAACCATCTCGGGGCGTGGCTACAGTACCAGGCCCTGCGGCGGGGCCTCTGGGAGGGCGGATTTATCGTCGCGGTGAGGGAGGCCAGGTGAGAGTACCCATCAGTGCTATCGACCTGGACATGGGCACCTATCCCCGCAAGGGTATACGGCAAGAGGTTGTCGAACAATACGCCGATGCCTTGCGCGGCGGTGCCGCTTTCCCGCCGATACTGCTGGAGAACAAGACCAACAAGCTCCTGAGCGGCCTTCATCGCATCGAGGCCGTCGAAAAGGTCCTCAAACAACCCGAACTCTGGGAGAACGGCCACAAACCGGATGGAACCATCGAGGCCGACTACCTGGCGGCGCCGGAGAGCATACCTCGCAAGCTCTTCAGGGCCAGCCTGGACGCGACGCACGGCCTGCGCCTGAGCCCTGAGGAGACAAAGGCTCTGGCCAGGGAGGTGTACCAGGCCAACCCCGACTTCAAACAGAAAGACTGTGCCAAGCTCTTGGGCGTCTCCAACAACTCCATCAGCCGATGGGTGCAGGACATCCTGGCCGCCCGCCGCGAGGAGCGCCAGCACAAGGCCTGGAAGCTCCAACTCCTGGGGTGGACTGAACGTGAGATAGCCCAGGCTTTGAACGTGTCGCCCGCAACAGCCCATGAGGATTGCTCGAAAAGTTCCGAGTGGAAGAAATCGAGCAACTCTCTCCTCTCCGCCGGCCATCCTGTGGAAGAGGTGGCGCGGCGGTTCAACCTGTCGCCGTTGCTGGTGTGGGCCGCCCATCTGAAGGGCAAGGACGACAGGGCGAGGATGGGCGCCTTGGGGTGGCCGATCCGCACGTGGGATTATTGGAACTGGAGTGACGTAGACCATCGCTTTGGCGACGAATGGGATGGCCGGATCCCCGCCCAGCTGGTGGCCCACGCGCTCTACTTCTTCACGCGCCCAGGCGCCCTCGTCCTCGACCCGATGGCAGGCGGGGGCACCGTCTCCGATGTTTGCCTGGCAATGGGGAGGCGATGCCGCAGCTACGACATGGCCGCCAGGCCGGAGAGGCGCCCCGAGATTGAGGAGTGGCGCTGGGACCCCAAGGACCTGCGCTGGGCTCCCTCGGCCCGGGAGAAGCCCGACCTCATCTTCTTTGACCCGCCGTACTACAAGAAGAACGAGAAGGAGTACGGGGAGCGTAGCATCAGCGCCCTGCCCAGGTTGGACTACCTGCGCTTCTTCAGGGAGTGGGCGGCGCTAGCCTGGGCCAACTCGAAGCCTGAGACACGCCTGGCCCTGCTGGAGGCAGACTGGCGTGACTTCCAGTCCACCCCGGCCTTGGAGGAGAAGCCCGACGAGGCCGTCACTCTTCTGGACTATGTGCGGGAGGTATCCCCGACAGGTCGGGGCTGGCAGTTGACCCACCGCATCGAGAGCCCGCTGAGTACCGAACGCTTTACTGCTGGTGTCGTATCCGCGATGCAGGAGGCCCGCATCCTGGGCGCCGTGAGCCGCACCCTCCTGGTCTTCAGGAGGACCCATGACAGCGTTTGACGCAGGGATAGCCCTTCATCCCACGTATGTGCGGCAGCGGGCCCTGGCTGCCGGCTTCACCTATCCCTCGCGGGCGGAACAGGAGCCATTGGCGGGCTGGAGCGACTTCCCGGTGTGGCCGAGCCTCTGGCGATACGTGTACGACTGCCTCCAAGGCTCCGGCTTTCCGCCCCTCGATGAGCTGGTGGGATATCTAATGGCAATGACCAGGTCACCTCTCGACGACGCTGGCATTAGAGCACGCGCCCAAAAACTTGTCATGGACTTCACCCGTGACATTCACGCCTACGCTCTCCTGATCCATTCGGGCAGGTTCGGCGCCGTCTCCTATGAGCGAATTCTGGACCTTGGATACAACGTGGACTTCCGCGTTCGCATGCAAACAGAGCTCACCGCAGTTGGAATACAAACGGCCATGCGGGCCTCATGGGGCAACGAGCCTTGGACAGCCATCAAAGAGGAGCGCCGGAGACGGCGCGGAGACAAAGAGTGGACCGGAGAAATCGTCTGGATGACCAATAGGCGGATACCCGCCGAACACCTGCCCAACAAGTTATGGCTATTCACGATGGGGCACGTGGACGAGGTCGTGGCAGCGATTAACGAAGGGCTGGCTTCCCAATCGACATTGCCCTTCTGAAAAGGCCACGCCCGGTCAGTCAACCGACACCACATGAGAGGAGGGAACAACATGCCAATTAAGGGGATCAGCGACCGACCCCGGCTGCCCCGTCTTGGGAAGATCAGGCTCGGAATCAAGGTGGAGGAGGAGGGCAAGAAGCCGTACCCGAGGGCCGTCGACTACTTTGTCTGTCCCCTGGAGGTCCAGGCCGTCCTGGGCGAGAAGCCCACGTCCCTGCCCATCGCCTTCCCCACCGACGACCCGGACCAGTGGGCCAGCCACTACTACCGCCGCTACTCGAGCTTCCGCGGCCTGACCTGCAGGGGGGATGGCGAGAAGGCCACACGGTGGGTCGACCTGGAGAAGGCCGTGGACAAGGCCACCGGGGAGCTGCCCACCAAGGAGCAGAGCCATCCCAGCTTCTGGCCCGTGGTGGGGAAGGAGACGAAGAAGACCATCCAGCGGGAGATAGAGTGCCCACCGCTGTCGTGCCAGGAGTTTGGACAGAAGCAGTGCAAGCCCGTCATGAACCTCCAGTTCATGCTGCCCACCGTAGAGGGCATCGGGATCTGGCAGTTGGACACCTCCTCCTGGAACTCCATC
>JAUYDU010000547.1 GCA_030691665.1 Chloroflexota bacterium | reverse complement strand
GCGCTGGGCCCGCCGCGAACCGTTCGTCGCGCCCGTCACCGTGCAAGCCCTTCTGTCGTGGCTCTTGGAACCTCCCGAATGACTGACCAACCCGGCCTGCTCCGCACCCCCGCCACTACATCGCGCCCACCATGTCACAATACAACAGAGTGTGCAGCCGTGGGTGCACACCATGGCGGGCGGCAGGAGCCTGGGCAACTCACTGTCAATCCAGGCCAGCCCGTCGCAGCCCGACTGAACGAAACAACGTTTGGAGTCCTCCGGTACTACCCTCGGTAGCCGTTCGACAAGTTGCCCCACTCCCTCAGCGCGAACGTCCCAGGCGGCACGCGGACGAACACCCTCCCCTCACTCCTGAGGGACTCGTGGCCACCTGGTCACGCGCCGGCCAGACCAACACACCTCTCTCGTTCGGTTTGAGCGAGGGCCTGAGGAGGCGTGACTACCCCTTCCACAAGGCCGTGGCGGTCCCGGTCTCAAGCTCTACCAGGGTGGCTAGACTTCCGGCAGCCAGACCAGCATCTCCTCGCCTGCTTGACGGTTGCCCCATAGGCAATACGGCACCGCCTTGAAGTGGGCGGGCATTCCGCGAGACCGGCGCGGGCGATAGAGTTGGTCATCCCAGCCCGCTTCCAGGAGCCGGATGGCGGGGCCTTCTACGGTCACCACGCCACCCAGCAGACCTTCCTCGAAGGCGGGCTCCAACCTGGCCTGGCGAGGCAGGGCGAGTTCTACCAGAGCGGATCCGTTGTCTGTTTGCTCCACGCAATAGATCAGCGGACCGCGCCGGAGCGCCACCCTCCCAGCATCCGCCGCCACTCTGGGGTGGGCGTATACGCGCTGGATCGGCATCTCCATTGTCAAGGCCATCTTGTCACCGCGCTGCCACGTGCGTTCCAGGCGGGCGTAGCCCTGCTCGATACGGAGCCTGACGGGTGCGCCGTTCAGGGAGAGCGTGGCCTTGGGGCACCAGCCAGGCACACGAAGCACGATAGCGAACCGCGCCGGCCGCTCCGGCTCCACAGTGAGCGTGACCTTCCCGTCCCACGGGTAGTCCGTCTCCTGACGTAGAGAGAGCTTCTGTCTCGCCACATGCAGCTCGGCGCTGGAGCGGGCGTACAGGTGGATGGCGGCTGTGTCCTCACCCTCAGAGTAGAAGTACTGGCCCAGCGAGGCTATCAGCCTCGCTATGTTGGGTGGGCAGCAGGCCGTGTCGAACCATGGCTGCCGGTAGGGCTTGAGGCGCTGGCGCTTCTTGAAGTAGGGTGCCTGTGGGTCAACGGCCAGCAGGTTGGCGTAGAAGAAGGTGTCCCCCTTCAGGGACACGCCGCTCATCACGCCGTTGTACAGTGCCTGCTCCATCGCGTCCGCGTACTTGCTGTCCAGTTCCGCCTGGAGCATCCGGTGCGCCCAGAAGACGAGCCCGATGGCTGCGCACGTCTCTGCGTACGCCGTATCGTTGGGCAGATCGTAGTCGGTAGTAAAGCGCTCGCCATCCGAAAGGGGCCCGACGCCGCCGGTGACGTACATGCGGCACCCCGTCACGTTCCGCCAGAGGGTCTGGCACGCCTCGAACAGGCCGGCGTCGCCCGTCTCCATGGCCACGTCAGTCATCCCGGAGAGCAGGTACATGGCCCGCACGGCATGCCCCTCCATAGTCTTCTGCTGTCGGACAGGCAGGTGCGCCTGCCACTGGTCGAACTTGTGGCCCAGGTCCCAGGGATAGCCGGTCCGCTGCTCCGGCACCTCGCCCCGGGCCTTCGCCTCCAGCTCGTAGTAGTGGGGCTGGTGGCCGCGCTCGTCCACGAAGAATTTGGCCAGCTTCAGGTACCGCCGCTCTCCCGTGGCCCGGTACAGCTTCACCAGCGCCAGCTCCAACTCCTCGTGCCCCGGGTAGCCGCGCCGCTTTGATGGCTCCGGCCCGAACGTGGAGTCGATATGGTCGGCGTAGCGGCAGAGCACGTCCAAGAGGGAGCGCTTGCCAGTGGCCTGGTAGTGGGCCACGGCAGCCTCCGTCAGGTGGCCCGCACAGTAGAGCTCGTGCTTGTCACGAAGGTTCGTCCAGCGCTGCCCGGGCGCGCCCACGGTGAAGTGGGCATTCAGGTAGCCGTCCGGCTGCTGCGCGTGCGCCAGGAGCCCTATCACCTCGTCCAGCGTCCGGTCCAGCGCCGGGTCGCGGTGTGTCATCAGGGAGTAGCTGGCCGCCTCCAGCCACTTGGCGATGTCCGACTCCCAGTAAATGTGCGGCGGATTGGGCATCCCGGGCCGCCACTCCAGCTTCAGCGCATCGATGCAGCCGTTATCCCTGAGCTTCTTCTCTAGAAAGGGGATAGTGACCTTCCTGTTCGTCTCCTGCCTCGGCGCCCAGAAGCCGTCCTCCAGGCTGACGCTGCCGACGGGCGCAGGCACGAGTTGACGAGCTACAGTAGCGGCCATGCCCGATCTCCTCCCCGATGTGGGTGATGCCTTCACACCTCTCGCAGCCAGACCATCATCTCGCCCGGCTGGCGGTTGCACCAGGCTTCGTATGGAACGGCCTTGAATCTGGTCGAGACCACCTGGGCAGGCTCAGGGCGGTACATCGCGCCGTCCCAACCGGCCTCGTCCAACCTCAGAGCAGGCCCGCTTATGGTAACCACGCCCCCCAGCAGGTCTTTCTCAAACGCGGTCTCCAGCCGGGCGTCGCGCGGCAGCGCCAGCATCTCGAGGCCCTTTCCGTTGTCGGCCTCCTCCAGGCAGTAGAGGACGGGCCCGCGCTGAAGCGCTACCCTGCCCGTGTTGGCGACGGCCTTCGGGTGCGTGTACACTCGCTGGACGGGCATGTCCATCTCCAGCTCGACCGTGTCGCCCTTCTTCCACGTCCGCCGCACCTGCGCGTACCCCTTCTCCAGGTCGACCGACTTGCGGGCACCGTTCACCGCCAGTGTCGCCTTCTGGCACCACCCGGGCACCCGCAGCTTGAGAATGAACTCCGCGGCCTGCGGCGGCTCCACCGAGATAGTCACCTTGCCGTCCCAGGGGTAGTTGGTCGCCTGGCGGAACATCACCTTCTGGCCCGCGACTCTCAGCTCGCCTCTCCCCTGCGCGTACAGGTGGACCCAAGCGGTGGTGTCGCTCTCCGAGTAGATGTACTGACCCACGGAGCCGATCATGCGCGAGATGTTCGGGAGGCAGCAGGGCGGGTCGAACGTCTCTTGGCGCATCGTCTTGATGCGGTTGCGCTTCTTGAACTCGTACAGGTTGAGGCCCATGTAGGTCTTGGGCGCCTTGAGACGCGAGATGTCCAGGACCTGCTTGCGGTAGTAGGCCGACTCCGGGTCCACGTAGAGCGGGTTGGCGTAGAAGAACCTGTCACCCTTGAGCGAGATGCCGCTTATCGTCCCGTTGTAGAGCGCCCGCTCCATCACGTCAGCGTAGCGCCCGTCCGGCTCCACCTGGAGCATCCGCTGCGCCCACTGCACCAGTCCAATGGCGGCGCACGTCTCGGTGTACGCCGTCTCGTTGGGCACGTCGTAGTCGATGGTGAAGCGCTCACCTTCGGAAGATGGCCCCACACCGCCGTGGACGTACATGCGGCGCAGCGTGGTGCTTTCCCAGATGGCTTTACACGCCTGGAACAGCTCCACATCTCCCGTCTCCGCCGCGACGTCAGCCATGCCGCTCATCAGGTACATGGCCATCACGGCGTG
>JAUYDU010000402.1 GCA_030691665.1 Chloroflexota bacterium | reverse complement strand
TCGGCGAGCGACTTTCGTTCCTATCTCCAGCAGTCAGTGGAAGAATTCGCGACCGGCCTGGAGGCAAGCTGAGCGATCCTGAAGGAGGAGACCTTGGCAGGCAAGATGTGGGCCGCCCGATTTCATGAGGCCCGGTCCCCTCTTCGACTGGAAGAGGTGACGGTGCCAAGCGTAGGGCCTGACGAGGTGCTGGTGCGGGTTGAGGCCTGCGGCATGTGCGGTTCCGACATCCATTTCTGGGAGGGCAGCGCTCCCATCCCCAGTCCGCCCATCACGCTAGGACACGAGCCGGCCGGGGTGATAGCCGTGGTGGGGGTAGAGGTCGAGGGATGGCGCGAGGGCGACCGGGTAGCGGTACGGGCGGGCGCAGGCTGCGGCCAGTGCCGGAGCTGCCTGGCGGGCGACGAGCCGGGTTGCCCTCGCTTCAGAGTGCTGGGCATGCATATCGACGGCGGCTTCGCCCAGTACCTCAAGGCTGCGGCTGCCTCCCTCATATGCCTGCCCGACGCCATCCCCTTCGAAATCGGCGCTATCCTGACCGACGCGGTGGCCACGCCGTTCCACGCCATCACCGACCGGGGCGGCCTGAAGCCAGGGGAACGAGTGGCCGTCTTCGGTTGCGGCGGCCTAGGCCTGCACGCCGTGCAGATCGCCAGGCTCCTGGGGGCCGCCACCGTAATAGCGGTCGACGTGCGGGCGGCGGCCCTGGCCAGAGCCGAGCGGGCGGGCGCCCACCACGCTATCGATGCTTCAGGGGAGGCCCCCCATCGGCGCATTCGGGAGATCACCGAGGGGCAGGGGGTGGATGTGGCCCTGGAGTTCGTCGGCTCAGCCAAGACCATCGGCCAGGCGGTGGGAAGCCTAGCGCGCGGCGGTCGGGCGGTAATCGTCGGCATGGGAGTGGAGCCGATCCAGCTCCCTCCCCCCAATGTGTTTGTCTGGAGCGAGTTCCAGGTTATCGGCTCCTTCGGCAGCACCAGGGCCAACGTGGAAAGCGTGCTGGAGCTGGTAGCGGCGGGCAAGCTGGACCTGTCGGAATCCGTGACTGCCCGCCTGCCCCTGGCGGAGGTAAATGAGGGCCTGCGGATGTTGCACACCAAAGAGGGAGACCCGGTGCGCGTGGTGATCACGCCCTGAAGGCAGCCTCGGTGCCGCCGCTGCCAGGCAGCGGGGGGCCTCCCCTACGGCTGGAACTCAAATATGGGGCCGAAGTACTCGAACTTGCCCTTGCCGTCCGTGACGGTAACCTGCAGCATCTTGGCGGTTTGGAGGGCGGTGTGATCCGTGTCGGAGAAGCTGATGTTGATCCCATCCAAGAGCAGGTCGCTGTGGAAGTCCTTGGTGGACTCCACCGCCTCCATCAGGCCCTCGCGGGTCAGGTTATCGCAGCTTCGCTTCAGCACATCCACTGCCACCTCGGCCAGCGCCTGAGCGTAGATGGTGAAGTTGGTGGGGGTGGGGCCATCGTACTTCTTCATGAGCTCGGCGTGCCTGGCGACGGCCGGATCGTCCGTCCAGGCCGCTAGCTTGAGAGCCTGGAACGTGATCGCACCCTTGAGAAGCTCAGGAGATACGAACTGGAACATCATGTCATCAGAGTTGATGTAGCTCATAAGCCACTGAGGGTGCCAGCCCAGCCGGTCCGCGTTGCTGATGGCCTGGGCAGTGAACACCGGGCTGCTGAAGAGGACGACCACCTCGGCGTTGGACTTCTTGAGGTTGGCCACCTGGGAAGCAATGCTGACCGAAGTGACCTCGTAGTTCTCATCCGCTACGAGCTGGTTCTTGTTGGGGTCCAGCCCTCGCTTCAGGCCAGGCAGCCCATCGATGCCCACGGGGTCGTTCTCCCACAGGGCGGCCACCTTCTTGCCCGGCAGGTTCTGGGAGATGTACTGGCCGAAGAATGTGCCCTCGATGTAGTAGGAGGGGATCATCTGGACGGTCCAGGGGTGTCCCTTGGGGTCAGCGCCGAAGCGATGGCCGCCGGCGGACACCAGGATGTCGGGCACCCCGTTGTCGTTCAGGTACTCCCAGGAAGCGGGGTGGGGCGTATCGCCCAGGGAGCCGACCATGGCGAAGACCTTGTCCTGCTCCACCAGCTTGCGGGCCACCTCGAGGGCTACGGCCGGGTCATCCCTGTTGTCCTCCATCTTGTAAACGATCTTGCGGCCGCAGACGCCCCCTTCGGTGTCATTGATGTAGTTGAAGTAGGCGTTGGTAGACTTCGGGAGCGTAGCGTACACCGCTCCGAAGGTGCCGCTGAGGATCACCTCCGCTCCCAGGAGTATCTCTGTGTCGGAGATGCCCGGCACTGGCCCCGCCGGGGTGACGGTGCCGGCTGGCCTGGCGGTAGCGGTCACCGTGGCGGTGCGCGTACCGCCCGGGGTGGCAGTCCCCCCCTCCTCCCCTCCACAGGCAGCCGCCAAGGCGATGGCGGCCAGGCAGGTCAGGAGCAGAACAACGAAACGAGCAGCGGCCTTGCTTGGAAGCTGAACGGGACGCCCGATCTTCATATCTCTTCCTCCTTGCGAGGCGCCCCCCAAAGGGATTGTAGACCCCTGTGACTGGGTGTCAAGCGATGTGGGGGTTCCCTATCCATAGAGGGCGTCGGCCACGTCTTGCAGTCCCAGCTCCTCCAGCTTGGCGCGGCTGGGCTTGCAGGTCTGCTGATCCCAATCGCAGGCGGCCAGGAACTCCCGCTGCATGGTCTCCGTGTCCAGGCTGAAGTCCTTGTGGGGGCCCTCCGCCAGCGGCGGGCTGCCGACCAGCCGGCCGGGGACGCGACGCCGGGCGGGGTTGTCGCCCTCGCGCACCTGGAAGGCCATGCGCAGGTTGGCGATACGCTCGCCGGTCTGGCGCAGCTCTTCATGGGTGATGCCCCAGTCGGTGACGGCATTGATCCACTCGGGGATGCGCTCGTTGGGCCCCGAGAACATGATGAACATACAGGTGCCGATGCTATTGACGACGTGCATGTACTCGGCCGCGCCCTTGTGGTGCTCGCCGCGACCGGTGGCCTGGTTCCTGTCCTGGACAGAAGGCGGCATGGCCCAGCCTCCGCGCGCCCCGCCTTCGTAGAGGGTGTGGCGGGACGGCGTGGGATCGAGCTTGTAGGTGGTGAAGTACTCGGGTTGGAGCTTGGCGTCATGCATAGGGAGCTCCTCACCACCGATCTCCATGGCGAAAGGCTCTGCCTTGGGGCCCAGCTTGTCGGCGGCCTTGCGGATGCCATCGGCGAAGAGGTCGCCGATGCCCTCTCGCTTGCCGATGCGATGGAGCATCTCGATGATGGCGCCGCTGTTGCCCCAGGTGAGGTCGAGGCCGTCCGTATCCTCTTTGGTGATGAGGCCGTTCTCGTAGCACTCGATGGCGAAGGCGACGGTGGCGCCGGCGGAGATGCTGTCCAGACCGTAGGCGTTGCAAAGGTGGTTGGCGTACTGAAGGCAATCAATGTCGGCGGTGAGAGTCAGGGTGCCGAAGGAGCAGGCGGTCTCGTACTCGGCCCGGTGGGTGTGCTTGGGATAGGGGTACTGGGGGTTGTCGGACTCGTTGCTCTCGGCGCCGCAGGCCAGGGGGCAGTGCCAGCAGGCGTATGTCCTGTCCATCTTAGCGTTGAACTTGTCGCCAGTGAGCTGGGGGAACGCTGGGAAGTCGACGGAGCCGGCACCACCCCAGTTCTTCACCGGCGAGTCGCCCGTGAAGGCCGAGGTGGAGGTGATGCCGGTGGTGCCGAAGGTGCGGAAGAAGGTGGCGATGGGGCCGAATTCGTCGATGGAGGTGCGAACGAGGGCGCGGATACCCTTGTCATCGCCGGCCAGGATGTTGCGGGAGGCCAGAGCGACGACGGCCTTGAGCTTCTTGGAGCCCATTACAGCGCCGAGGCCGCTGCGGCCAGCCAGGCGGCCGCGCTCGTTGCAGATGCCGGCCATGTACGACAGGTTCTCGCCGGCTGGGCCGATGCAGGCGATGCTCGCTTTCTTGCCGTGGCGCTCCTTGAGCTTCTCCTCGGTGGTGATGGCATCGAGGCCCCAGAGGTCGCTGGCGTCCCTGATCTGGGCTCTGTCGTCCTCGATGAGAAGGTAGACGGGCCTGTCGGATAGGCCGCTGAACAGGAGGCCGTCCCAGCCGGCGTGCTTGAGGAAGGGGCCGAAGTCGCCGCCGCAGTTAGCGTCGCCCCAACCGCCGTTCTTGGGGGTTTTGGCGACGGCCTGATAGCGGATGCCGAACAGGGGCGTGCCGGTGAGGAGGCCGGGCATGAGGCCGAGGATGTTGTCGGGCCCCAGCGGGTCGGCACCGTG
>JAUYDU010000321.1 GCA_030691665.1 Chloroflexota bacterium | reverse complement strand
CCCTCATTGACAACGTACACTGGGGGGTAGCTCCTACCTGGAGCCGCCTGCTGTTCGGCATCTCCATCTCGATGATCGCCTACACGGGCATCGAGACCGTCTCTAACCTGTCGGAGGAGACGCGTAATCCGGGGAAGAATGTGCCTCGCTCGGTGGGCCTGGTGTTTGTGGCGGTTATAGTGCTGTATTTCTTCATATCCACCATCGCCCTAAGCGCCATGCCGGTCTACTTCGATCCGGAGCAGCAGAAGTACGTCAGCGACGTGGGCGAGAAGTTCCTGACCGACCCAGTGGTAGGGATTGTGAGGCAGCTGCCGGACGTGATCCAGCCGGTGCTGGCGGGCTGGGTGGGCATTCTGGCGGCCACTATCCTGCTGATCGCCACCAACGCGGGGATTCTGGGCTTGTCGCGGTTGACCTACTCTATGGGGCGGCACCGGCAGCTCCCGCCGCTGGTGAGTAGGATCGATGAGAAGCGGCGGACGCCTGTCAACGCTATCATCCTGTTCGCCATCCTGGCTGCCCTGCTGATCATCCCCGGCAAAGTGGAGCTGTTGGCCGACCTGTATAGCTTTGGGGCGCTGCTGGCCTTCACCCTTGCCCATGCCTCCATCATCGCCCTGCGGATCAGGGAACCTGACATGGAGCGCCCCTTCAAGATCCCGGTCAATATCAGGGTCAAGGGCCGCCAGATCCCGTTGCCGGCGGTGATAGGGGGCCTGGCTACCTTTGGCACCTGGATCGTGGTGCTCTATAGCCACGAGTTGGGGCGGGTGGTGGGCTTCGCCTGGCTGGCCGCGGGCATCGCGGTGTACCTGTTGTACCGGCGAGCCATCGGCGAGTCGCCTCTCAGGACGACGAAACGGGATTCAGCGACCTAAGGCGCTCGCGCCGGGCAAAAGGTGGTAATATCAAGGGGGAGGTATCTTTCGTTTTCTTCCCCACGGAGGGATGGCGGTCATGGGCGAGGGTGAGAGCGAGAGGCCCTTCGAATACGAGTACAAGCCGGGGGAGGAGTTGGTGTTGCGGTTTCGACGACCCATCATCGATCTGATTCCGGCGGACGTGGCAGAGCACCTGTTGGCGGCCCGCAAGGAGTTTCTGCTGGCGCTACGGGGGCTGGTGGATGCGGCCATCAGCCGCCTCGAGGAGAAGGAGCGGGCGCGGACGCAGCGCCGCACCGAGATCAAGGTGGAGTGAGAGCCCGCGCCTTCTCGGCTAGCAGGCGGTCGAGGTCCGCTTCGCTGGTGATCTGGGCCGCCGTCCGGATGAACTCGCCCAGGGAGGGGCTGAGGCGCCGCAGCTCCATCATCTTGGGGCCTATGGGGCTGCTGGACTCGGGCTTGTCGCCGTACTGGCCGCTGAGGGCGAAGTAGGCCTGGTTGATCTTGCGGATGTAATAGCCGTTCTCAGCCAGTAACTTTCGTCTCTCCTCCATCAACGCCTCGGCCTCGTCGATCTTCCCCTCCCCGAGCAGCCTGTCCACCTCCAGGCGCAGGGCGCGCATTTCTTTCTTGGCCAAATCGATCTTCCTTTCTCGCTCCCTGTCCGTAGGGGCAGCGTCTGATCCGGGCAAGGGGAAGCGCTGGCGCACCAGGCGGCCGATGTCGCGCCCGCCGATGTTGGCTGCCGTTTCGTTAAGGGTGCGCGTGGTCTGGCTGTCGGTGAAGTGGCGGCCCAGGGGGTGGAAGGCGAGGTAGTTGTGGAGCCACTCGTGGGCGACGGTGTCCACCAGGCCCTCGTACGTGGAGCGCTTGGACACGGTGCTGGGATAAGTGCCCAGGCCGCCGATGTCGGCCACGAGGCTGGACACGCCGGTAGCGGCTGTTTCTTCCTCCAGGGCCGTCACCTCTTCTGGGGTCAGCCGGCTGCGGAGGAGGATGGTCCGCTGGATGGCAATGCGCTCGCGAGGAGAGATGACCAGCATTCGCGGTGGCTGGTCGAGCTCGAAGTCCACCGGTGGGAAGACGAAGCGTACCCCGGAAAAGAGGGGAAGGGAGGTGGTGAGGCCCTCGTCCTCGAGCACCTGCGAGAGTCGCTTCTCCAGGATGGCCTCCACCTGGTTCTCCAGGCGGCGCTGCTGCCCGCGCTTCTCGTCCAGGGTCAGGCGGAGGGCCTCGTCGCCGCCATCCGCCGCCTGGCGCTCCAGGGACGCCGCCTCAGCAGCCAGCGCGAAGTAGCGCTGGAGGGCGGCGGTCTCCTCTTCAGTGCTGGGGCCGTCGCCGAAGAGGTGGCCGACCTGGTAGAGCCAGCGGTTGAGGACGTGGCGGACCTCCCAGCCGACCAGGTCGTAGCGGAAGGGAGCGGCGGCCCTGGATATGGGGTCGGAGGGTGCAGCGGCGCGGGCCAGGAGGAGAAAAGTGCCCGCGCCGGCACCGACCAGCAGGAGAAGGGCGGCGACGGCGGCTATGGCTCTTGGCATCGCGGTAGGGGAGGAGGGTAGCGGCTGTTGATTCACCTTCTATTATACGATGGCGAACCTGGTCAGGGGCTTAGGGCAGGGGCTTAGGGCAGGGTTAGGGCAGGGTTAGGGCAGGGTTGGGGCAGGGCTGGGGCAGGGCTGGGGCAGGGCTGGGGCCCTGCCCTACGTCAGCGGGCCTGGCGGCTAGGAGGGCAGGCGGTCTTTGGAGAAAACAAAAACCACCCCTGAGGGTTGAAACCCTCAGCTTTGGCGAAGCTGCGGGATTTATCCCGCAGAGGTGAATTCAAATAGTTGAACGCCACAAGCCTGGCGGCTACGAGGGCAGGCGGTCTTTGAAGCGGAAGGATGGGAGCCCCTCGACCCGCCTCAGGCAGGCTTGGTTAGCTGCTGATAGGAGCCAAACCTATCTCCATCCGGCTGCACGCTGTCGAGGAAGTCCGGGGGTTCGTCGGCGGCGTCGAAGCGCTTCAGTATATCGTAGGTGGTCGATCTCTGGGCGGGGGTCCTGCCCACATCGCGAATCAGCCCCCTCAGGTCCCTGGGGCGCATGAGCTGTCCGTGGGTAGCGCCGGCGGCGGTGGATATGCTCTCGTTGATGAGGGTGCCCCCGAAGTCGTTGGCCCCGGCGTTCAGGCAGAGCTGAGCGAGCTTGGGTCCCTCCTTGACCCAGGAGACCTGGATATTGGGGATCCAGTTGTTCAGCATCAGGCGCGATACGGCGTACATTTTCACCACCTCGGCGCCTGTGGCCCCAGGCCTAACATCGTGGATGAGGCCCTTCTTGTACATGGGGGCCTCCCAATGAACGAAGCTGAGGGGGACGAACTCGGTGAAGCCGCCGGTCTCCTTCTGGATGTCGCGCAGGAGGGCCAGGTGCTCTGCCTTGTGGCGGGAGTTCTCCAGGTGGCCGTACATGATGGTAGAGCTGCTAGGGATGTGGAGCCTGTGGGCGGTGGTGACCACCCGGATCCAGTCCTTGGTGCTGATCCTGCCGGGGGAGATGACCCGGCGCACGGCGTCGTCCAGGATCTCGGCGGAGGTGCCGGGCAGGCTGCCGACGCCGGCCTGCTTGAGCATCCCCAGGTAGTCCTCCACGCTGGTGCGTGACCTGGCGGCACCGTAGAGCACCTCCTCGGGCGAGAAGCCGTGGATGTGGATATCGGGGATTTCCTGCTTGATCGCCTGGCAGACATCGACGTAGAGGTGGCCGTCCATTTTGGGCGGCAGGCCGGCCTGAATGCAGACCTCGGTGGCGCCCATCTCCCAGGCTTCCCTGGCGCGGCGGACCAGCTCCTCGATAGGCAGGGAATAACCCTCTTCCTCGCGGTAGCCTCGACTGAACGCGCAGAAGCCGCAGCGTTTGATGCAGACGTTGGTGAAGTTGATGTTGCGGTTTATGACGTAGGTGACCGTGTCGCCGACGGTTCTGCGCCGGAGTTCGTCGGCTACCAGGATGAGGGCGTTGAGGGCTGGGCCCTCGGCGTCGAAGAGGACGGCCGCTTCCTCTGAGGAGATGTCCTTGCCCTCCAGGCTCTTGTCCAGGCTGCGAGCCAGGGCCGAGTCGATGGCGGCCAACATGCGCTGCCAAGCAGAGCTCAGCTCGAGGAGATGGGAAGGGTCGGAGACGCCGCCTATCATCTTTCTTCCTCCGTTCGTACGTAGCCGTCGGGGTCGGTGCAGGCAAGGATTAGCTGGCGCAATGACTCCCGCAGGAAGCCATTGCGATGGCTTATGAATTCGGGGTAGATGGCCAGCCTCTCCCGCAGTTGGAAGCCGGCCTCTTCGGTGACGGCCTTCAGTTCGCTGATCTTCGGCCAAGGGTCCTCCGGGTTGATGAAGTCGCTGGTGACGGGCGAGACGCCACCCCAGTCGTTGATGCCGGCGAACAGGTAGAGCTGGTAGGAATCGGGTGCCAGGTTGGGGGGTGCCTGGATGTTCATCTTGTCGCCCAGGATGAGGCGG
>JAUYDU010000258.1 GCA_030691665.1 Chloroflexota bacterium | reverse complement strand
CGCCGAGGCTCCCCTTCAGTCCGTCCCTTCGCTTTGCTCAGGGCAGGCGTGTCTTGCTCTAGCCTACGGCACGACCGGCATGTCCAGGCACTGCACCCCAGCGGCTGTAATCAGCACTAGCAGGGCATCGTAAGTGTTGAGGTTGGTCATGTTGGTCAGCAGGGCGTTGCCCGGCACGTAGCGCTCCCACGTCCCCGCTGTCAGCCCCGTGTCTATGAAGCGGTAGGCGATGCTGTAGTTGCCGGCGATGCAGCTCAAGGCGGTGGCCGGCGCTGTCGCATCGGCCCCCGACCACACGAAGTTGTGCCAGCCAGCGGGGTCCAGGGAGAAGTCCCGCGTCGTGCCCGGCACCGGCGTAGCTGTGGCCGTCGGGCTGGGCGTGGGGCTGGGGGTGGCCGTAGGCGCCGCCTCTAGCCAGGGATCAAAGACCACCGCGCTATCGACCTCGCCCGCGGCGCAGTCAGTGCCCGTACCCGCGTCGTCCTCATCGTTGTAGATGCTAGCGTCAATGGCCGCCCTCACAGCGCTCCCCCACCAGTTGTAGGTGGCGTCCACCGTATTCTCAGCCGCACAGTGCAGTTCAACGTAGTAGTCCCCGGCTCCAAGTGTCCCGCTGAAGCTGTTGGCGTTCTCGGCCGAGCCGCCGATCTGGATGAAGGCCTCCGCTGGCACATTCCCTATGTAGATGCCGTCGCTGCCGGCGGCAATCTGGTTACCGTGGATGCGCACGTGGCTCTTGCTAACGACTTGAATCTGGGCAAGAGTGTTGCCCGATAGCGTGTTGCCCTCCACCAGCGCCTCTTCCTCGCTGTTCAGGGTCATGCCATTCTCGCCGTTGTCCTTTATCTCGCTGTCGCGCACCACGTTCCCCTTGCCGTCGACCAGCTCCACGCCATCACTGGCATTGTCATGCAAATTGCTGTCTTCGACGATGGTGTCCATGCCGCTTGCCACGTGTATGCCGTCATCCCACTCGATAGCTTCCACGTCGCTGATCTTCGTGCCTTCCATGCCAGTGTTGATCTTAATGCCGTCGTCCGTGGTGGCGCCGCCCGGACCATCAAGCTTGAGGTGGCTGATCGTGACGCCGTTGACTGCGACGGTTAGCCCATCGCTGGCCCCCTGCACCACGACGTCGTCCCGAGTAGCCTCGGTTCGTCCCTCGAGGATCACGGCCTTGGTCAGGGTAGCCCCTGCATACGTGCCTTCGCAGAGACGGATGGTGTCGCCTGGATCCGCCGCCAATATCCCGTCCGCAATCGTGTTGGCGTCCGGAGCGTTGCACCCCGCCACATCGGGAAGGGCGTTGTCGTTCACGTACACCACGGCCGGCGCCGCCTGAGCCAACCAGCCCTGCCAGGTGCCCAAAGCGATGGTGAACAGCGCCACCGCCGCCAAGAGCACAACCAGTCCTCCTCTGGAGCCAATCCATTTCATGACGCATCGCCCTCCATTGATGAACTAATCGCCAAGTCCCCCCGTTTCTATCACACCTGGGCCAGCCTGTCAAGAGCACCAACGGGCAACAACAGCCCCCTTCCCCTGTTCCCTGTTCCTTGTTCCCTCTTCCTTCTTCCCTGGCGCCGTCAGGCGCTTCGTGGCGCAGGCAGCTCCAGCATCAGCACCTCCAGCGCCAGGCGGGCGTTCACGTTCTCCTCCAGGTAGCGCTTGCACGCCGCCAGCGAGCGCAGGAAGCGCGTCACCCCGGCGACATCGTAGCGGGCGGCGTCCCCCCTGAGGATGTCCCCCAGGTCGACGTTGGTGACGCTCTCCTCGCAGCCCGCCGCCATCAGCAAAACGTCCCGCCACCACTCCCGCCACAGGTCGAGCACGGCCAGCACCGCCGCTCGCTCGCCCTGGAAGCGCTTGGCCGTCTTCGAGGCATCGGTGAATCGCTCCTGGATGCCGCCCGCCGCCAGGTTGCGGATGCGCGTCAGCTCCTCCCGCCGCGCCCGCAGGACCTTCTCGTCCTGGAGGGCGGCGATGGCCCAGCCCAGGCAGCCCCGCGACAGGCGGGCCAGGAGGTGCGCCTGGCCGGGGGTGGCCTGCCACCCCTCACGCAGCGCCGCCTCCACCTGGGGCAGAGGCAACGGCGCCAGCTCCACCCGCTGGCAGCGGGAGTGGATGGTCGCCCGTAGCGCCTGCGGCCGCGTCGTCACCAGCACGAACACCACGTTCGGCGGCGGCTCCTCCAGCGTCTTCAGGAAGGCGTTCTGGGCCTCCTCGTTCAGGGCGTCGGCCGGGTCGATGATGATCACCCGGCAGCGCCCCTCGAACGGCCGCAGGCTCACGGCCCGCTCGATCTCCCGTATCTGCTCAATGCTGATGTCCTTGTGAGGCCTGCCCTGAGCGAAGTCGAAGGGGCCGCCGTCGCCACCCGTCTCCACGCTCACCACCTGCACGTCGGCGTGGATGCCGGCAGCGATGCGCCGACACTGGCTACACTCCTGGCAGGGGGGGTCACCGCCCTGGCAGTTGAGGGCCTGGGCCAGCTCCCGCGCCAGCGTGCCCTTGCCCACCCGAGGCGGCCCCACGAACAGGTAGGCATGGGCCAGCTTACCCTCCGCCAGGCCCCGCTGGAGGGCAGCCACCGCCCTATCCTGCCCAACAACCCGCCACATGTCCTGTCCGCCCCTAGGAGCCCTCGAACGGCCCCATATCGTAGCCTCCGCCCTGGGGCCGCGCCTGGCCCGCCATATCCACCGCCGGCGCTTCCTGCCCGCTACCCGAATCCATAGCCGGGCTTCCTCCCCGCAGATGATAGTCCCCCTCTTTCGGGTCGACGAACCGAGGGTCGGCCGCCAGGCTGTGTTGCCCGTTTCCCGTCTCCCTCAACCACGCTCCCGAAGTGATGTCCTGGCGACTGAAGCAAGCGTCCTCTCGCTCGCTGAACGCCGCCTCTATCTCGCAGTCCTCCCGGCTGAAGTACAGGTTGTAGTCCTCCTCTAGCTTCACCCTCTCGCCCAAATAGACGCCGCCGTTGTTGAAGGCGAAGATGCTGTTGCGCATGAGCAGCGTCACGTTTTGCGGCGGCTGGGATTCCTCAGGATAGGCCACTACCACACCGTAGTCGCCGTCGAGGCCGCTGCTCGCCACCAGGCTGTTCACTATTTCGTAGCGCCCCTCTCTCTCCAGGTCTATTCCCGCCGAACCCGACGAATGCACCAGGCTGTTGACGATCTGTCCGCCCCGCCACAGCTTGATCCCGTTGCGGCCGTTCCCCCACACCGAGCAGCCGCTGACCACTACGTTCGACACGGCCCCCGTGTCCCTCGAGTTCAGGTCAATGCCGTCGCCCCCGTTCCCGTAGACCTGACAGCCCTCGATCACGATGTCGTCGCCCATCTCCACACCGATGCCGTCTGCCCCCCAGTCGCCCTCTCCCCCATTGTCGTGCGAGCGAGTATCGATTATCCGCAGGCGGTTGCACGGCCCCGGCGTGCAGTCGATGCCGCCGTAAACGTGGTCGTGGAAGTTGGAGTCCCGGATGACCACGTCCTCCACCGGCCCCTCCTGGGGCTTGCCATGCTCGCCCAGCGTCATGTGAATTCCGCCCTCGCCGCCTTCGGTCTCGATGTCGGTGATCTCGATATCCTTGTTCGTTCCGTGAAGGAAAATGGTCCAAACGCGAAAGTCCTGGAGCACAAAGCCCTCCAGCCTGACGTGGGAAACGCCCTTCTCCAGGCCGAAGGCCTCCGATTCCTCGCCGCCCCCGTCCAGCGTCACCTTTTCCCCTGGCGACGCCCGGAAGGTGATGGGCTTGCCCTCCTCCCCGGAGCGGGCCAGCGTCACCCGCTCCTGGTAGGTCCCTTGCCGCACCACCACTGTGTCGCCGGCGACAGCCACGTCGGCCGCGTGCTGGATCGTCCGCCAGGGCCGCTCGGCGCTGCCCTCGGCGGCGTCGTCTCCATCCGAGGCGACATAGAAGGTTCGTCCGCCCACCGAAGATGTGGCGGCCGCTGTCCCCGACCCGTCGGGGCCGCCAGGAGTGACCAGCGCCGGCTCCCCGCCGTCGCCGCAGGCCGCGCTCCCGATGGCCGCCACGATCAGCAGCGCCAGACCCAGCGCAACCTTGGCCCTGCCCCGCCCGATAACCCGCCCCACTTCGTCGCCCCTTCACTAATGGCAGCGCCACACCCTGAAGGTCACTAACTACTTAATGGCTCTCTGCGGGTTAAAACCCGCAGCTTCGGTCAAAGCTGCGGATTTCAAACCGCAGGGGAATTCATTTTCTTAGTGACCATAAGGCGGGGGCATCGATTCGCCTCCGCATGCCCCAGCCTTGAGGCTGGGGTCGTGTGAACCTAGGAGGCACAAGCCCACCAATCATGAACCAGCCGCCCTCCTGCCCTAGATGCGCATCACCACGACGGTGCCCACCTGCATCAGGTCGCCCCAGGCCGGGGC
>JAUYDU010000231.1 GCA_030691665.1 Chloroflexota bacterium | reverse complement strand
GGGCTACGCCTCCGGCGGCGTCGTGCCTGGGCCGGTCGGGATGCCACAACTGGCTACTGTACACGGCGGCGAGGAGGTCCTGACGCCTCGGCAGCGGGGAGCCAGAGGCGGCGGCGGCTCCGTAACTGTCAACGTCACGGGCAACACCATCCTGGGGCCGATTGATTTCCAGGAGTGGGTAGTGAAGGCGCTGCGCCAGGCGGACATGGCGGGCGGCTTGGGATTTATGAAGGCATGAGCACTGCAACTTACGTGTTGGAAGTGGACTTTGATGACACCTGGGTCATTGGCGATTCGGCTGCTTTCAGCCACGCCCAGGCGAACATCACCAATGACCTTGTCGCGCTTCACTCGCGCCGTGGTCTAGCGCCAGCCGCGTCCCTGTTCGGGCAACTCCAGTCCGGCCAGCTTACCGTGGAGTTGAATAATGATGTGGGCAAGTATTCACCAAACAATTCGGGCTCCGTACTTGCTGGACTGATCAACCCGGGACACTGGGTACGTCTCAGGACTACCGCTGTGGATGGTGGGGCCTATGCCCGGACTTTGTGGGGTGGACGCCTGCTCAATATCAAAGCGGCGGGAACCGCCAAGGGGAATACCAGCTTTGCCACTCTGACAGCCATCGGTGAACTCGGCTGGTTCGGCAAGCGCGTGATCCAGGAGATGCTAGCCACCAACGGCGCGGGCGGCGACGTATTCACCGAGACCTTGAAGGCCATTACGGGCCGGACGACATTCCCGAACCATACCATAGACGGTGGCCTGACCACGTTCACGGCGTTCTCCGCCGAAGGACGCCAGGCATATGCCGCCCTCTACTCCATATGCCTGGCAGAGGCTGGGTTTCTCTACGAAGACACTGAGGGCAAGATGGGATTCAAGCAGCGCCATGCACGGCTACAGGATGCGGGTTCCATAGCGTCCCAGGCCACCTTGAGCGACGCTGTAGGGGCAGCTCTCAGTTACGGCTCTATCAAACAGATAGATTCGTCGGATGTGGGGATGATTTACAACGAGACGGCTGCGGCCTACCAGCGACTTACCGTCGGTGCCATCGCTGTCCTCTGGACGCTATCGGAAAGCGGAGCGAATAGCCCGGCCATCCGCGTGGGTGAATCGAGGACCTTCTACGCCCAGTACCCGAACCCGGCAAGCGCCACGAATGCAGTAAAGGTAAGTGCGTGGGAAACCTCCGTGGCCACAACCGACTATACCGCGAACGCCGCCGCAGACGGAAGCGGCGCCAACCATACGGCTGATGTTGGCGTCGTGGTGGTCAAATCCGCCGGGTTCTTGAAGATCACGTTGACCAATAATGCCGCCGTCGTGGTGTACATAACCTTGTTGCAGGCCAGGGGCGCACCATTTACAGCGGATGATCCGGTTCGTTTTGTCTCAGAGGATGCGGCCAGCCAAACCGCATACGGTGAACGGCGGTTCCCGATTGAACCAAGCCTGAGCCCCTGGGCTTCGGGCCTGGGAGAGGCGCAGGAATGGTGCCTTTGGCAGTTGGCCACATATAAAGACCAATTCCAGATGTTCGACTGCGAAGTGCTGGGCAACAGGTCCGAAGGCACCCTCCAGACTGTCTGTAACCTTGATCTGGACGACCGGGTAACGGTCGTGGCTAATGGACAATCCCAGCTTGGCGTTTCGTCACTTGATTGCTTTGTGGAGGCCATCGAGCATAAGATTGACCGGAAGAAGATGCACCAGACCCGGTATGTACTGTCTGAGACAACCCCCACGGGCGGGTGGTGGACATGGGGATACGCCAAATGGGGGACGACGACCAGATGGGCTTGGGGATATTCTCAGTGGGGAACGGCTATAATGTGGGAGTGGGGATATTCCCAGTGGGGAACAACGACTAGATGGGGGATCTAAATGGAGCAACATTTCCAGGCACGGATAGTCCACCTTGAAGATAGAGTCCCGGGTCTGGCCCCGGATTTTATAGCCCGAACCATGCGGGGCACCATAGGACTATTTCCTCCCCGGCTCTCTCCCGAGAACGTGGCGGGCAAAGTCAACGCCATCATTGACGATTCCAGATGGATTGTGAGGTGTCCGAACCCAGCCTGTGCCGGTGCGCTCCTGGCTCCCCGCGACACTCCGTTCTTTTGCTGCGTGGATTGCGGAAGCCCCGAGAACAACCATCAGTGGTATGAGGTGGTCTACCCAAAGGAAAAGGCCGCTATCGAGAAGCTCTTGCTGGCGCGGCCTTACAACGTCACGCTTCCCAATGGCCAGGTAGCTGGTCGCGGCTGGACCCTGGGGCAGACTGCAAAGGCCCTGCTCTTGGAGAACGCCGAGATCGGGATAGAGGCATAAGATGGCATACACGACAATCCCAACAATCGTCACTGGCGACGTGGCCACCGCGTCCTGGGGCAATACCTACCTCAAAAATAACCTTGCGGCCACGGCTCCTGGTGTCGTCACCGTGGCTGGCGACACTGTGTACGCTACGGCTGCTAACGCCATCGCACGGCTGGCCATCGGGACCGCCAACCAGCTCCTGCGAGTCAACGCCGGGGCCACGGCGCCGGAGTGGGCCTCCACGCTCTCCGGCCTGACGCTGACTTCGCCTGTGTTGACCACGCCTGCCCTGGGGACGCCCACTGCCCTTGTGCTGACGAGTGCTACTGGACTCCCTGCCGCCGCTATCCTCCAGGGGACGATGGTGAGTGGGATGGTGCTTGTAGCCCCAGCCCTTGGCACGCCTACCGCTCTTGTCCTGACGAGCGCGACGGGGCTTCCAGCGGCGCAAGTCCTCCAGGGGACAATGGTCTCCGGTATGGTGTTGGTCGCTCCCGCCCTGGGCACTCCCGCTTCTGGCACGATGACCAACGTGACTGGCATACCAGCAGCAGCTATCTTGGCTGGCAGTCTTGGCGCTGGCGCTTACGTCATAAGCACCTCACTCCAAGCAGCCACGAT
>JAUYDU010000146.1 GCA_030691665.1 Chloroflexota bacterium | reverse complement strand
GTTTCTGGTTTGGGCAGGACCCTGGCCTTTACTTGTCTTGAAGATAGAAACCGATGAGGGCTATCACGGCTGGGGAGAAGCGGCGGTCAGCTCACGGGAACTGGCGGTCCAAAGCGCCGTGACCCATTACCGTGAGTTCCTTATCGGAAAGGACGCTATGCTCATCGGGGCCCTCTGGCAGGAGATGTACCGCAGCCAGTACTACGAAGGAGGACGGGTTCTTACGGCGGCCATCTCCGCTATTGACATTGCCTTGCACGACACCGTGGCCAGGAAGCTGGGAGTGCCGGTCTGCCAGCTCCTGGGCGGAGCCCAGCGGAAGTTCGTTCCATGCTTCGTAACGTCGGAAGCCCCGATGGGCCCGGAGGTGGTGGAGGACGCGAAGCGTCTGGTAAAGGAAGGGTGGAGGGTCATCCGATTTGTGCCTGGGCACCCGGATACCGGTGGGGATGCGCGTCTGTACGAACCCCGCGAGTCCATCGCCCTCACTGGCGAGTGGTTGATCAAGGTTAGGGAGGCGGTGGGCCGTGCTACGGTGTTGGGCATTGACTACCACCACCGTCTGAACGTGGCGGAAGCGGCGTCATTCTGTCAGATGATGCCGCCCCATACCCTCGACTTTCTGGAGGAGCCGATCCGAGACGAGACTCCCGACGCCTATGCCATGCTCCGTCAGATGACGGAGGTTCCCTTCGCCATCGGTGAGGAGTTCTCAAGCAAATGGGCGTTTCTACCGTATGTGGAGCGCGGGTTGACCAACTTCGCACGGATCGATATCTGTAACGTAGGTGGTTTCACCGAAGCGATGAAAGTGGCGGGTTGGTGCGAAGCTCATTACATTGACCTGATGCCTCACAACCCACGCGGCCCGATAGGCACCGCCGCCCACATCCACTTGGCTGCCGCCGTCCCCAACTTCGCGTGGCTCGAGCTGATGGGACCCCAGTTTGATACCAGGCTGTTCCCCGAGCGGCCTACGTTGGTCGGCGACCACTTCCCCGTGCCTACGGGGCCGGGTCTGGGCGTGGAATTCGACGAGGATGCAGCCAGGGAGGAGATGGCTAAAGGGCCATTCAGATTCTGGGAGGGCCCGCACCTGCACCGGCGAGATGGCTCCTACACCAATTACTAGCCAGGGCGCGAGAGGAGACTGACGAGGATATGGACAGCCGAGAGCGGTACGTACGAGCCTTGACCTTTCAAGGACCAGACCGCGTGCCACTGATGCATGGTGGCCTGGCCGGCATCTTCAGAGTGTATGGACAACCTCTGGCACAACTCTTCGACAGGTATCCCAGCGATGTGCTCTACTCGCCTGTAGCCCAGGGTGAGAACGTGGCCAGAGGTATGGGTCTTTTTGCCTTCCGCGAAAAGAGTCGGGGCTACTGGACGGAGGGACAGGTCACCTATGACGACTGGGGCTGTGGCTGGCTATATCTCACGTCCGACTACATGGGCCAAGCTGTGGAGTATCCTCTGGCCAATTGGGCTGCCTTGGATAGCTACCGTCCTCCGGATCCAATGAAGGGCGTGGAAGGAGTCCAGCAAATGGAGGAGGCGGTGCGCAAGGACGGCCACCGGCACTTCGCCTACGTGGACGGTGGCGAGGTCTGGCAGCGCATGTTCTTCCTTCGCGGGTACGAGGACCTCCTGGTAGACCTGCTGGAGGACCGTCCAGAGGTGTACGCTCTGAGAGACATCGTAGTAGAGTGGGAGCTAAGGCGGATCGAGCGCTGGCTGGAAACCAAGGTAGTGGACGCCATCCTCATCCGCGACGACTGGGGCTCGCAGACGCAGCTCATGGTGCGCCCGGCCATCTGGCGGAAGGTGTTCAAGCCCGCCTACAAGCGCATCGTTGATGCCATCCACTCCGGCGGGGCCTTCGCCGGGCTTCACACCGACGGCTACACCTGGGAGATAATGCCGGACCTGGTGGAGATCGGCTGGGACGAGGTGAACCCCCAGGTACACCTGATGGACGCGGAAGAGCTGGGCCGCCGCTACGGCGGCAAGATATGCTTCCGGCCCACCCTGGACCATCAGCACGTCCTGCCCTACGGCACGCCAGAAGAGGTGCGCGCCCACGCGGAGCGCATGTTCAATGCCCTGGGCCACTTCAAGGGGGGCTTCGTGGCCTCGGCCTCTGTACACTTGGACATGCCCATGGCTAACGTGGAGGCTATGCTGGACTCCCTGTCGGGCCTGAGCTACGCTGACCAAGGGGTGCGATGAGGCGGCTGGACCGTGTGTCCTGAAATCTGGCGGGCTGCCGCCAACGAAGGGGATGGACCAGGCCGGTTTTCTCCAGTTGGGGCGAGGTACTGACCGACTCCAGCAAGCGTGGTGACCACAATGGGGGCAACCTCTGGGTCGATCTGTCCTGACAGGTCCGACACGTCCCGTACAGCGAGACTCCACACGCCCCATCGGGGGCCTTGAGCACGTATGGAGGGACCTTGCTTGCTTTGCCGTCCCAGGAGAGCCTGACTACGCTTCTGTCGGCCCTGTCCGAAAGACAGCGCCGGGTGCTGTCGTTGCACTACGGCCTCCAGGGCGGGGCGCCCCACTCCCTCCGCCAGGCTGGCAAGCGCTTGGGCATCACGGGAGAGCGGGTGCGGGTGATCGAGCAGGACGCCGTCGTCAGGCTGTGGCAGCGTGACAGGGAGATGGTCTGGTGGGCCAGCCAGCCCCTGGTGGACGCCCTGGCCGAGGCTGGGGGCATCGCTGGTTTCGAGGCCATCCTGGAAGCGCTGCGCAGGAGGGCGCCACCACACCACCAGCCATCAGATGGCCTGGTGCGGTTCCTGCACAGGCTGGACCAGCGGGTGGTCAAGGTGAGGACGGGCCGTGGCGAGGTGTGGGCGCTGAGGGCCCGCCCTGTGGGAGATGTGCCAGCCATCGAAGCGCTCTGCATCTCGGTGCTGAGGGAGGCCAGGGCGGGCATCAGCCTGGCCTCCCTCACAGACATGCTCCTGGAGCGGCTCCCCAGTCCCAAGCCGGATAGGGCCTTTGTGGCGGGGGTCATCCTCGTATGCCCAGGAGTGGCGGTGACAGAGGAGGGCTGGTGCTTCTACGGACGACCCCGGCACAAGCTGGTGCAACTCATGGAAGTGCTGAGGCAGGCGGGGACGCCGCTGCACGTGCGGGCCATCAAGGAGCGGCTGTACCAGCGGATGCCAGAGCCCTCCACCTCCCATGCGGTGAACGAGTTTCTGAGCCGGGAGACACAGGTGTTCGTGCGGGTGGCGCCAGGGACATTTGCACTGCGCGAGTGGGGTAACGAAAGGTAGGCACCCGAGCTCACCCAACAGTCCGTTGTCTTGTTCAACTTGACGGCTCAAACGCTCGGCCAGCGGGACCACACCCAGGATGGACCTCCAACAAACGACTGGTATCATTGCCCGAGGTGGGCGGGCCCCGGGAAACGGCGGAGTCCGCCTCAGTGTGATAGGCTACCGGTCAGCAGTATTACGTGAGCGGAGAGGGTGTGGCCCCAACTCATGTCGCAGCCCAGCGGTTCCATCGGAGAAAAGGGCCTGTTCACTACAGACTACTCAGGCACGGTGACAACAGAGGCTCATCGGGTCCGATTCATCATATTCACCGTCCTACTGGGCGCGATCTGGAGTC
>JAUYDU010000051.1 GCA_030691665.1 Chloroflexota bacterium | reverse complement strand
CCGGTGCCGCGGGGGCCGCAGAACAGGTAGGCGTGAGCCACCCGGCCCGTCGCCACCGAGTTGCGCACCGTCTGGGTGATCGGCTCCTGGCCCACCACCTCCGAGAAGGACTGGGGACGCC
Organism: Chloroflexota bacterium; assembly: GCA_030691665.1. Classification (GTDB taxonomy): domain Bacteria; phylum Chloroflexota; class Dehalococcoidia; order SM23-28-2; family SM23-28-2; genus JAUYDU01. Next base: position 10,868 of record JAUYDU010000051.1, on the reverse strand, counting down.
ACTTGCGATAGAGGACTTCGCTGCTCACTACGTGCGTATTATAGACGCTAATACACAGAACGCAAAAGGCGATGTCGGATCAGAAAATATGTGCGCACCCTATTGACAAAATGGAAGAAACCACCTAATATTCGGACGGTAGGCTTGCGCGGGGGTAACGGGAGGTCGCCTTAATTGGCGACAGCGCCTTTGTGGCGTGGGACCCTCCCGCCCGGGGTCTACCTAAATTTTCCCCATCCATGAATATGTTGCCTCACTTCTTCGTAGCCGATCCTCTCTTGATCCCGGGAACAACTTGATACCGTATCCCCATAACGCTCCCCTGACCCTGTCAAACTTCGGCCCTACTGACAGAACGTAGCTATCTTCCACATTGCCATACCTATCCGGCTCTAAGGCATTGTACAGGGCACCGGCGCATGCATCGGCTACTTGGAGCATCTTATAAGTCTGCTTACTCGCCGCTGCTATACAATGTAGAACGCCCGGCGGCATCGTTGGCGGTCCATACGGGCCAGGCAGCGTAGATACGAGAGAAACGTAGCTCCGAAGCTCTGCTATGGACAACGAGGAACGATTTTCAAAGACGATATCTACGCGACCCGCTCTGGTCCTCGCAAACTTGCATACACGTTCTAGAAGAAAGCGGCTGGCATACAAGTAAAGGGTGGCCTTTAGCTGTGGGCTCTTAACCCTAACAGCCCTTGGGTCGAACCTGCTACGGTCAAGCTGCGAATGCGACTTTTCGAAAGCCACGGCAATGACTGTGAAGTCCTCCTTGACAAGTTCCTGTATCACAACCCTTTTTTGAGGATGCTTGAGGCGCGACCAATGTAGCGGTTGCCGCCACTGATCAACCTTGTGGGGCCACAGGCGGTTTTTGATGCGATTTATGGCGGCAGCAGTTTCTTGATCCTTCGCCGCCTCTACAATTGCCGCCGCGAGGACGAACCAAGTCGAAGATCCTTTTGAGAATTCAAATCCCTCGTCGCCCGCCTCATCAATATACACATTGAATGTTATCACTGAATGACCCGCCTACGATAATTGCTCATATCCCGCCAGGACCTCCTCCTCCCGCCGGCGCATGGCCCGCTCGCCTTCCCGCTCCAGGTGGTCGTAGCCCAGCAGGTGGAGGATGCCGTGCACCAGCAGGTGCGCCAGCTCTGCTTCGACGCTGTGGCCTTCCTCCTCGGCCTGCTGGACGGCGGTGGGATAGGAGATGATCACCTCGCCCAGGGGCGCGGCCTCGCCCGGCGGCAGGGCGAAGGGCGTATCGCTCTCCTCGCTCAGGCCAAAGGAGAGAACGTCCGTAGGCTCGTCCAGACCGAGGTAGCGCCGATTGAGGTCGCGGACGGTGACATCGTCAGTAATGGCGATACCCAGCGCGGCTGGCCCTGCGCTCTCCGCCGCCAGCACCCGGCGGGCGATGGCCCGCAGCCACGGCGCCCGCACCGCCGAGCGGAAGGGCGGCGCGATCTGGACGCCGATGCGGTGTCGGGCGGCCACCCTGGCATGCTAGCACGCTGCCATCGCTATCTACAAGGCGGCGTTAGGGGTATGACTCGCGCGACTCCCATGATAGAATGCCTCGAACAGATTTAGAACCGCGGGGAATCGATGACCAAGCTGGGAGGCACCTGATGGAAGTCCTGCGCACGCCCGACGAGCGCTTCGCCGATCTGCCCGACTACCCCTTCACGCCGCACTACGTCGAGGTCGACAGCCTGCGCATCCACTACGTCGACGAAGGCCCAGCCGACGCCCACCCGGTGCTGCTGCTGCACGGCGAGCCATCGTGGTCCTACCTGTACCGAAAGATCATCCCGGTCCTTATCGCCGCCGGCCACCGGGCGGTGGCACCCGACTTCATCGGCTTCGGCCGCTCTGACAAGCCTACCCGCCGCGAGGACTACATCTACCAGCGCCACGTCGACTGGTCGGCAGCCTTCCTCGAAGCGCTGGACCTGCGGAACGTGACGCTCGTCTGCCAGGACTGGGGCGGCCTCATCGGCCTGCGCCTGGCCGCCGAGCACGAGGACCGCTTCTCCCGCATCGTGGCCGCCAACACTTTCCTGCCCACCGGCGATCAGCCCCTGGGGCCAGCCTTCCTCGCCTGGCAGCGGTACTCCCAAGAGACACCCGAGTTCCACGTCGGGAGGATCGTAAGGGGCGGCTGCGTGACCGACCTCGCTCCCGAGGTGATCGCCGCCTACGACGCCCCCTTCCCGGACGACCGCTACAAGGCGGGGGCGCGGCAGTTTCCGATGCTCGTGCCGACCTCGCCCGACGACCCGGCGTCCGCACCCAACCGCAAGGCCTGGCAGGTGCTGAGCCGCTGGGAGAAGCCCTTTCTCACCGCCTTCAGCGACTCCGACCCGATCACCCGCGGCGGCGACCGTTACTTCCAGCAGGCCATCCCAGGAGCCAAAGACCAGCCGCACACCACCATCGCCGACGCCGGCCACTTCCTCCAGGAAGACAACGGCCCGGAACTCGCTGCCGTGATCGTGGGCTTTCTCGCCCGCACCAAAGAGGCCACGCCCTGAACTCGAGCATCCCGAGCTATGGGGACCCCTGGATTCTGCCTCGCTGTGGCGTGCGTCGCGCTAGCCGAACACCTGCGCCGCCGCCTCCGCCGCCTCCAGCAAGGGGAAGGGCAGGATGCCTATGAACAGCACCCCCGCGCTGGCGATGGCCATCGCCAGGCCGAGGGCCGGCCCAGCCGCGATGCGCTCCTCGCTGACGGGAGCCTCCAGGTACATCTGAAGCACGACCCGCAGGTAGTAATAGACGGACACCACGCTGTTGAGGACGCCCACGATCACCAGCCACACCAGGTCGCTCTGGACGGCGGCGTTGAAGATGTACACCTTGGCGATGAAGCCAGCCGTGGGCGGGATGCCCGTCAGCGACACCAGGCACAACGTCAGGCCCAGGGCCAGCAGCGGCGCCCGCCGCGACATGCCGGCGTAGTCGCCGATCTCGTCGCTGCCCGTCCGGTTCGAGATGGCGATGATGGCGATGAACGCCCCCAGGTTGGTGAAGGCGTAGGCCGCCAGGAAGAACAGGACGCCGCTGGCCCCCAGAGCCAACTCGCCGTCGGCGGCCGAGATGGCCGCCAGTCCTACCAGGAAGTTGCCCGCCTGGGCGATGGAGCTGTAGCCCAGCATCCGCTTGATGTTGGTCTGAGTGAGGGCGATCAGGTTGCCCACGGTCATCGAGACGGCGGCGATGCCAGCGAACATGTTCGCCCAGTCGCCGCTGATGAAGCGGGCGTCCAGAGCCTCCATGAAGATGCGCATCACCACCGCGAAGCCGGCCGCCTTGCTCCCCACCGACAGGTAGGCGGTGATCGGCGTGGGAGCGCCCTCGTAGACGTCGGGCACCCACATCTGGAAAGGCACCACCGCCATCTTGAAGCCCAGGCCCGCCGCCAGGAGCACCATCGCCATGACCAGGGCGGCCCGCGTGTCGTCGTTGGCCTGCGCCACTACGTTGGCTATGTCCGTCAGGTTGGTGCTGCCCGACAGGCCGAATAGGAAGGCCATGCCATACAGGGTGACAGCGGTGCTCAGCGCCCCCAGGAGAAGGTACTTGAGGCCGGCCTCGCTGGAGCGCACGTCCTTGAGGAACGCCACCAGGATGTACAGACAGACGCCCGTCAGCTCCAGGGCGATGAAGATGGCGATGAGGTCGGTGGTCGCGGCCAGGAGCATCATGCCAGCCGTCGAGGCCAGGATGAGAGCGTAGTACTCCGCCTGGTGGCGAACGAATCGGTCGACGTACTCGATGGAGGCCAGGATGACCAGAGCGGCGATGCCAGCGAACAGGAAGCTGAAGAAGAGCGAGAAGTCGTCCACCACCAGCGCGCCGTCGAAGGCCCCACCCCGCATGTCGCGGGCCACGAGGGTCACGCTCCAGACAATCGACCCGGCCACACCCAGCAGGCTCGCGGCCACCAGCCCCGATCGCCATCGGGGCACCACCAGGTCGGCCAGGATGATGATGCCGGCAAAGATCAGCAGGATCAGCTCCGGGCCCAGGCGGTCGATGCTAGCCATACCCTCTCCCGTCGTAGCTGCAGCGCTTCTCCGCCGCGTAGAGGAAGGCTTTGGCCTTCCACTGATCTTTGGAAGCCTGAAGGCTTCCGCTACAACTTTTCCTCATCTCACACCAGCCGCTCGGCGATGGGCTGAACGCCCGTCTCGATGATATCGGCCAGGATCGCCGGATAGACGCCGACGAGCACGATCACCGCCACCATGACCACCAACGGCACCCGCTCCCACCAGGCCGTGGCGTCGCTCAGTCCCTCCCACCGAGGCAACCGCTCGCCCAGGAACACCCGCTGGATCATCCACAGGATGTAGCCAGCCGTCAGGACGATGCCGATCACTCCCAGCACCGTCAGCGCCTCGTGCTTCTGGAAGGTGCCCAGGAAGACCGTTACCTCCGACACGAAGCCGGCCAGGCTAGGCAGCCCCAGCGAAGCCAGACCAGCGATGACCATCACCACGGCGATCATCGGCATCTTATGGGCCAGGCCAGACAGCTCGCCGATCTGGCGGGTGTGGGCGCGGTCGTACACCAGCCCCACCAGCACGAACAGCAGGCCGGTGATCAGGCCGTGGGTGAACATCTGCATGCCCGCCCCGGTCAGGCCCACCTGCCCCAACGCCGATATACCCAGCAACACGTATCCCATGTGGCTGATGCTGCTGTAGGCGATCAGCCGCTTCAGGTCGGTCTGAACCAGCGTCACCAGCGCTCCGTAGATGATGTTCACGACGCCGAAGGCGGCCAGCCACAGGCTCGCGTCGCGGGCTACGTCCGGCAGGATGGTGAGGGAGATGCGCAACATGCCGTAGCCCCCCATCTTCAGCAGCACCCCCGCCAGCATCACGCTCACTGCCGTGGGGGCATCGGTATGGGCATCGGGCAGCCAGGTGTGGAGGGGGAAGACGGGCAGCTTGATGGCGAAGCCGAACAGGAGCAGAAAGAAGATGACCTGAGTGGGCAGCAGGGCCTCGCGGATGTCCATTCGCCCGAGCTCGATAATGTCGAAGCTGCCGGCAGCGAAGGCCAGCACCAGCAAACCCACCAGCATAGAGCTGCTGCCCACGAAGGTGAACAGCACGTACTTCCAGGCCGAATATACCTTGCGGCCGGTGCCCCAGATGGAGATGAGGAAGTACATGGGCACCATCTCTATCTCCCAGAAGATGAAGAAGAGCAGGAAGTCGAGGGCAGTGAACACGCCCAGAAGGCTCGCCTCCAGCACCAGCAGCCAGGCGAAGTACTCCTTGGGTCGCAGCTCGATGTTCCAGGAGATGAGGACAGCCACCAGGCCCAGGAGCGCCGTGAGCACCACCATCGCCAGGCTCAGCCCATCGACACCCAGCAGGTACTGAATATCGAAGCTGGCGATGTCGGCGCTCACCCAGGTGTGGCGCTCGACGAACTGGAAGCCCGTCTCGTCGCGGTCGAAGGCGACGAACAGGCCGAGGGCGGCGGCGAGGACCACCGTCGCGGTAGCGGCTGCCGCCCACTTCGCGTGCCGCTCCCGCTCCAGGGGCAAGAGAGCGATAACGGCGGCCCCCAGCAGCGGGAAGAAGACGATGAACGATAGCACGGCTGCCTTCCTCTACGGATTCACGATCAGAATGGCCGCCACGATCAGCACGATCCCCAGGAAGATGGCCGCCCCATAGACCTGGAGCTGCCCCGCTTGCACCAAGCGCAACCGAGAGGCAGAGAAGCGGGTCGCCCAGGCCGTCGCATTCACCACTCCGTCCACCACGTACCTGTCGAACAGGTCTAGGCCGGTCGAAACGCCCCGCACGAGCACGCGCCGCACCAGGATGTCCTCGTACAGCCAGTCCAGGTAGTACTTGTTTACAAGCAAACGGTGTACGGGCCCGAACATCCGTCGCAGGGTCTCGGCACTCAGCAGGCGAGCGCCGTAGATCAGCCAGGCCACCGTCAGCCCGGCCACCGCGAACCCCAGGGACATGGCCGCCACCCCCAGGTTGAACTCCGTCTTCGCTGTCCGCTCCAGGGCCTCGGGTGGGAGCCACCCCTCCAGGAGGTGGGTCACCCCCTCGCCGACGTTCAGGAAGCCGGTCAGCACCGCAGCGACGGCCAGGACGATCATCGGCAGCACCATCACCGGCGGCGACTCGTGAGGCTGGAAGCGGGTCGAGGAGTGGTCGCCTGCCGGAGCCTGCCCTGAGCCTGTCGAAGGGGCCTCGCCCCCCCTGTAGTCGCCGCCGAAGGTCAAGAAGACCACCCGCCCGATATAGAGGGCGGTCATGAAGGCCACCACCAACCCCACCCAGGCCAGGGCGCGTCGTTCGTCCCAAGCGTCGGTGAGGATCTCGTCCTTGCTCCAGAAGCCCGACAGGGGGAAGATGCCCGCCAGGCTGAGGGCGGCGATGACGAAGGTGGTGAAGGTCCAGGGCATGAAGCGCCGCAGTCCGCCCATCTTGCGCATGTCGAACGTATTCGTCGCGTGGTTGACGCTGCCCGCGCCCAGGAACAGGAGAGCCTTGAAGAAGGCGTGGTTCAGCAGGTGAAAGACACCTGCCGCCAGCCCCCCCACTCCGAGGCCCAGCATCATGTAGCCAAGCTGGCTGATGGTGGAGTAGGCGATCACCCGCTTGATGTCGGTCATGACGATGCCCATGCTGGCGGCCACCACGGCGGTGATGCCGCCCACCACGGCTACGGTGTTCATCGCCACGTCCGAGGCGCTGAAGATGGGGAAGAGGCGAGCTACCAGATACACCCCCGCGGCCACCATGGTGGCAGCATGGATCAGGGCCGACACCGGCGTCGGGCCCTCCATCGCGTCGGGCAGCCAGACGTGCAGGGGGAACTGAGCCGACTTGCCCATCGCCCCGGCGAAGACGCCGGCCGCCAGCCAGGTGAGGATGACGTCGCCGATGGCGCCGGCCATGGCCATCTCCTGAATGCGGGGGATATCCAGCTCCCCGGTCTGCGACCAGATCAGGATGATCGCCGTCAGGAAGCCGAGGTCGCCCAGACGGGTCACGATAAACGCCTTGGTGGCCGCCGCCCTGGCTGCTGGCCGCTCGAACCAGAAGCCGATGAGCAAATACGAGCAGAGGCCCACCAGCTCCCAGAAGACGTACAGCATGATCAGATTCTCGGCCAGGACCAGCCCCAGCATGGAGCCGGTGAACAGCGACATGAACGCATAGTAGCGAGAGTAGCCGGGGTCGCCGTGCATGTAGCCCTGAGAGTAGACCTGCACCAGGAAGGACACGGAGGTCACCACCATCAGCATGATGGCCGTCAGGCCATCCACCGTCAGCCCCAGGTTCACCGTCAACGACCCGACGGTCAGCCACTGGTGAGTGGCGAAGGCCAGGTCGCGCCCGTCCTCCTGGATGACGCTGTCCAGCACCCACAGGGAGAGGAGGAAGGAGAGGCCAACCACCGCGATGGTGATGTAGCCGCACCAGCGCGGCCAGGGACGGGCGAACAGGCCGATGATGACGAAGGAGGAAATAGGAAGCAGGAAGATGGCCCAGACGACAGCTTCCGGCACGGTGTTCAGCATCTAGATCTTCCGCAGGATCTCCTGGGCCACGTGAAGCTTACCCTGGGACACGTACAGCTTGCGGGGCTCCAACTCGCCAGCCTCCGCCCACTCCCCCGACAGAGGCACCACTCGCACGGCCAGGCCCTCGGCGTTGAGCAGCTCCTTCCAGGCCTCCGCTATGTACGCGTTCTTGACCTCCATAAGTTCAACCCACATAGTCCCTACCACCTGAGCAGGTTGATCTGGTCGATGTCGATAGTCCCGCGGTTGCGATAGACCACCATCGCCAGGGCCAGAGCCACCGCCGCCTCCGCCGCCGCCACCGTGATCACGAACACCACGAAGACGTGGCCGGCGATAGGCTGAGGCGATTCCACGAAGCGAGAGAAGGCGATCAGGGTGAGGCTCACCGCGTTAAACATGAGCTCGATGCCCATGAGGATGCCCACCACATTGCGCTTGGCCAGCGCCAGATAGAGGCCGATGGAGAAGAGGAGCACCCCGACAGTGAGATAGTGGCCTAGCTGCACCTCCATCCCTCAGTCCTCCCGCACCAGCACGATGGCCCCCACCATCGCTGCCAGCAGGAGCACAGAGGCGATCTCGAACGGCAGGACGTATTTGTCCAGCAACGCCTCACCGATGGCCGCCGCCGTCTCCGAGAAGGGGCCGCGACCCGCCACATCCCAGTCGGTGACCAGGGCCACGGCGCCGACGGTGAGGCCAAACACGGCCGCCAGCACCAGGGCCGGCCCCTGGAGGAAGGTCTCGGCGTTGTCACGGGAGGCTCGCGGCGTAAGAAGCAGGGCGAATATGATCAGGACGGAGATGGCGCCAACGTAGATCAGGATCTGGGCTATGGCCACGAAGTCGGCCGAGAGGGTGATGTACAGGCCCGCCACCCCGATGAAGCTGAGCACCAGGAACAGGACGGCGTGCACCAGATTCCGCACCGCCACCACCATCAGGGCCGCCCCGACGGTGATGACCGCCAGCATCCAGAAGGCGACGACGGTGCCCACGTCGGTCAAATCCCCAACTCCTGCCGTAGCTCCCAATGTAGCTGCAGGGCTTCAGCCCTGCCAAATGCAGACCCAAGGGTCTGCCGCCGCTACGCTAGCTCTCCTGCCCATACACGATCGCTCCCAGCTCCTGCCGTAGGCGGGCAGTTTCAACTGCCCGCAGCCTATCGTTTCCAATGCCCCTGAGCCCCTCGTAGGCGGGTAGCTTTAGCTGCCCGCTGAGGTCTGCCGCCACCCTAGCTCTCCTGCCCATACACGATCGCCCCCAGCTCCTGCATCAAGCGAGCCCGCCGTGGTCGCAGCCCCGGCCGGGCGTGCCCCAGGAGCCGCGCCCAGGCCACCGTCAGCACTACCGCCAGCACCAGGTTGGTCACGGCGAAGGCGGGCAGCACCACCCCCGCCGCCAGGTCGTTCTCCTGCCAGAGGAGGACCTCCAGCCCAACGACGAAGATGTTGATCAGCGTCAGGGGCAGGAGGAACTTCCAGGCGAAGCCCATGAGCTGATCGATGCGTAGGCGGGGCAGCGTTCCCCGCATCCACATGAACAGCCAGAAGACGGCGTACAGCTTGGCCAGGAAGATGATCCAGCCGGGCACCCACTCCTCCAGCCCCCACAGCGACCAGCCACCCAGATAGAGAGTCGCGACAATGGCCGCGATGGCGAAACCGCCGAAGTACTCGCCAGCGTAGAAGAAGCCAAACTTGATCCCCGAGTACTCGGTGTGGTAGCCAGCCACGATCTCCGACTCCGCCTCGGCGATGTCGGTGGGCGTGCGGTTGATCTCCACCGAGCCCGCGATGAGGTAGACGACCACCGCCAGCGGCTGCAAGAAGAGCAGCCAGGTGTTGTAGTGGTCTTGCCAGCGGACGATGCCGCCCAGGCTCATCGTGTTGGTGAAGATCACCACCCCCAACAAGGCCAGCACCTGGGGTATCTCATAGCTGATGAGCATCGCCACCTCGCGCATGGCCCCCAGCAGAGCGAACTTGTTGTTAGAGGACCAGCCGGCCATGAACACGACGATGGCGTTGACCGAGCCGACGGCCGCCAGAAACAGCACACCGACGTTCAGGTCGGCGACGATCATCCCCTCGCCGAAGGGCAGGACGGCGAACACCACCACAGACGGCACAAGCACCACCACGGGCGCCAGCCAGAACACCCAGCGGTCGGCGTTGCGGGTCGTGATCGCCTCCTTGGTGAGGAGCTTGATGGTATCGGCCACGGTCTGGAGAAGGCCAAAGGGCCCCACGCGGTTAGGGCCCAGCCGGGACTGAATGCGCCCGATCAGCCGCCGCTCGGCCCAAGCGAAGACGAACTGGCTCGGCACGAGGAAGAGCACAATGGCCAGGCAGCCGACGATCGCCGAGACCGTGTAGGGCAACCAGTCGGGGCCCCAGTCGCCCAGCCACTCCAAGAACGCCCCCGCGGCATTGCCCAGGTCGCGCAGGTCCCACCACTGGGCGAGGAACAGGGGCATCAGCGGTCCACCTCGCCCAGGGTGATGTCGATGCTCCCCAGGGTGACGATGGCATCGGCCACGGTGAGCCCCACCACCATGTCGCGCAGGGGCGTCAGATTGATGTAGGAGGTAGCGCGAATCTTGAAGCGCTGGGGATGGGGGCTGCCGTCGCTCACGATGTAGAAGCCTAGCTCCCCCTTGGGCGCTTCGATGCGGGCATACGCCTCGCCTGGAGGGGGGCGCAGGGCCAGGGGAACCTGCACGCTAGCCGGGCCGCCCGGCAGCATATCCAGTGCCTGCTCGATAATGCGCACGCTCTGGCGCATCTCCTCCATGCGCACCACAAAGCGGTCGTAGCAGTCGCCGCGGCTGCCCACCGGAATGTCGAACTCCACCCGGTCGTACGCTGCATAGGGATCAGCCTTGCGGATGTCCCAGACGACGCCGCTCCCCCGCAGCATCGGCCCGCTCACCGAGGCGGCGATCGCCAGGTCGGCGGGCAGGACGCCGATATCGCGCGAACGGGCGATCAGGATCTCATTCTCCAGCAGGAGCGCCTCGTACTCGGCGATGCGCTGGGGCAACTCCTTCACCAAGGCCCTAGCCGCCGGCATGAACTCGGGCGGGATGTCGAAGGAGACGCCGCCGATACGCATGTAGTTGACGGTCAAGCGAGCGCCGCAGGTCATCTCGAACAGGTCGAGGATCTTCTCCCGCTCGCGGAACATCCACATCAGGGGCGTGAACCAGGCGCCGCAGTCGTTGAGGAAGGCGCCGATGGCCATGGCGTGGTTGGCGATGCGCTGGAACTCG
>JAUYDU010000556.1 GCA_030691665.1 Chloroflexota bacterium | reverse complement strand
TCGGCGATGATCTGCACCTCGACGTGGCGCACCGGCTCCAGGAACTTCTCCAGGTAGAGGGCGTTCTGGCCGAAGGCCGAGCCCGCCTCGCGGCTGGCCGCCTCCATAGCCGTGGGCAGCTCCTCGGCCCGATAGACGGCGCGGATGCCCTTGCCGCCGCCGCCGGCCGCCGCCTTGACCAGGATGGGGTAGCCGATGCGGGTGGCGGCCTCGGCGGCCGTGTCGGCCGTAGCCGCCTCGTCGGTGCCGGGCACCACCGGCACGCCTGCCTGGCTCATCAGCCGCCGCGCCTGGATCTTGTCCCCCAGGAGGCGGATGGACTCCGGGGTAGGCCCCACGAAGGTGATGCCGGCCTCGCGGCAGGCCTGAGCGAAGTCGGCGTTCTCGGCCAGGAAGCCGTAGCCGGGGTGGATGGCGTCGGCGCCGGCCTTCCTGGCCGCCCGCAGGATCTTGGCGGCGTTGAGGTAGCTCTCCTGGGCCGGCGCCGGGCCGATGGGATAGGCTTCGTCGGCGTAGCGGACGTGCAGGGAGTCGCGGTCAACGTCGGAGTAGACGGCCACGGTGGCGATGCCCACCTCGCGGCAGGCGCGGATCACCCGCAGGGCGATCTCGCCTCGGTTGGCGACCAGGAGCTTCTTGAACACTGCACCACCAGCTTAGAAGATTTCTATACGGGAGACAACCCAGACGGGCCCGTCGGGGGCGGAAACTATAGGGACATTTTACACATTATGGTGGGCAGGGCAAGGGGCGGTGATCAGACAACGGATATCCAAACGGATAAACGGATGGTGGTGGGGGTGGTATCCGCTTCAGCCGGAGGCTGATCCGCCTCTGGCGGATATCCGTTCCTTTATCCGTTGACGAGTTTATGTTGACAAGCGCGGGCAGAGGTGTATGACTAGCGGTGCCGGCCGAGCCTTGGGGCAGTATCGCCGCTCTTCGCGATCGTCCACCCCAGGAGAGGGCTGACCGGGCTCTCGGCAGTCGGCGCGGGGTGGGCCAGGATTTGCGGAAATTAGGCCGTCAAAACCGCTTGACAAATTTGTCTTTTTATGTTAATCTCATGGCCGCTTCGATTGTGTCCGTCAGCGGGCACGGGCCGAAGGGCTGGCTCTGGGGAGAAGGACATGTCGCGGGCATGGCATGTCATGGTTAGGTCTGCTTTGGAGGTGCGGCGAGGCTGACCCCCAATGGGTCAGCCTATTTTTTGCCTTGGACAGGGAGAAGGCGAGGCCCCGGGGCGCTGCCGACGCGCGGCGGGCAGAAGGCCGGCCAAAGGGGGTGCGGCGATGCGGGCGTACGTACGGCTGAGGCTGCTGGTGGCGGTGGTAGGCGTTCTGCTTGTTGCTAGCACCTAGCGGTAAGGAGGTGTTCTATGCCTGTAGGAAGCCATCATCTCAAAGGGAAGCGAGCAGCCATCGGTGCCGTAGCGCTGATGGCTCTTATTGCTGCGACAGGCAGCATATTCTGGGCGGTGACCACCGAGGCCACCAGCTTCAACCCCATCGGCACGGCGGAACTTATCGGCAGCAACAACTCCGGCGACACAGCCGACATCAAGGTCCATTTCGAGGTCCCAGCGCCCGACGGCATGTTCGAGGCCTTCGCCACCTATATGCCGCCGGACTGGGGCATCGCTGCCGACGCCGACGTCGCCAACGGGGCCATTGTGGGCAACATCACTGCCCAGATGACCCTCGGCCTGCTGAACAACCCCTGCACCACTCCCCTTCAGGTGACCTTCGACCTGATGGACGCCAGCACCGACACGGGAACGACCATCTCCTTCGACAATGGATTCCTAGACCAGGATGCCAACGGCCTGCCCGATGGCGTAGACAGGTATCCCGAGTTCCTGAATGAGCTGTATCCCGGCCTGACACCCCGTGCCCGGATGTACGGACAGGGCAACGTCGCCGGGATCAAGGTCTCCCTGAACCTTCTGACCTTCGAGCCAGGGACGAATCTGCCCAGCGGTGCGCCATCGGATCCCGCCCTGGGCTATCCGACGGTCCTCCTGATCAACGACCCCACCGCTCCTATCACGCCGGGCTTGATCACGGACTTCTGTGCCCCTATCGTCGCTGACGTCCTGACGTATGGACTGACGCAAGACAACCCCACAACGCCCGGCACCGACGAGTCTGGCTTCAAGTGGCGCACCAACCCACCCTATGGCGGCACCTACAGCTTCTGTGCCTGGGCGACCTCGCAGCGAGACATCGAGCCCGACGACATCGAGACCCCACTGGACACCTGCCCCATTGTGCCCAACGTGGGCGACCCCCGCGTCACCCAGAGCGGCGATTTCGACAGCGATGGCCTGGACAGCGCCTGCGATGCAGGCAAGGACGACGACAACGACGCGGCAGTAAACGATGGCTGCGCGGTCCAGAGCGGAGCGGGCGAGAGCGGTGCCCAGTGCGATAACGCCCTGGACGACGATGGAGACGGCTGGGCCAACGATGGCTGCCCGGCGGTGGGTGACGCCGAGACGTCAGGTCAGTGCGCGGACGGGCCGATAAAGACCGAGGCCGACCCTGACGGGGACGCATACCCCAACCGCCAGGACAACTGCCCCCTCGTATACAACCCTGAACAGATCGACGACGACCGCGACGGGGTAGGGGACGACTGCGAGCCCGACTGGAACGGGGACGGCGATAGCACTGACCCAGGCGAGAACCTGCTGGCCAAAGGCCGTGCCGACGGCCACCTGCACGAGGTCACTGTCTGCTCAGACATCGATATCAGCGGGCCACCGCCGGCGACGCCCACGCCTACGCCCACGCCTACACCTACACCTTCGCCTACGCCCAGCCCGACGCCGCCGCCTCAAGAGGCCGACCTGTCCATCACGAAGACCACAGACCGAGACCTGTTCAAGCCGTCGACGACCGTCAAGTACACCATCAAGGTGACCAACAACGGTCCGTCGGACGCTCAGAACGTCAGGGTCGAGGACACGTTGCCCGGGCCGAAGATCGGGTACTGGGTCTTTGACACCGGCTACCTCTACGACTCGGATGGCTGCGCGCTTGTGGGAACGGCCCTGACTTGCGAGTTCGGGGCGATGGCCGCCGGCGCGAGCATCCAGTTCGACATCTACTTCCGGGTGGTGGGCAACAAGGGCTTCGTCACCAACGAGGCGGTGGTCTCCAGCTCTACAACGGACCCGAATTCTGCGAACAACACCGCCATTCGCATAATCCTCGTCCAGGGGAAGGACACCGGGCGACGGTAGTGGCGACGGCCGACAGGTAATCGAAGGGGACCCGCCTGCAAAGGTGGGCAGCGCCGGCTACAACCGGCGGCTGGACCTGGACGCCGGCGGCAGCATCAGCTCGGCGGACGTGCTGAGCTACGCTGGGAAGGTGGCGCCGCCCACGAGCTGCCCCTAGCTGCGCTCGCGCACCTCGTCCAGGGCCCGCAGGAGAAACTGGCTCACCGGCAGAGGGCCCAGGTCCTCGCCGCTGCGCAGGCGCACGGCCACGGCCTCGGCCTTCGCCTCCTTGTCGCCCACCACCAGCATGTAGGGCACCTTCTGGAGCTGGGCATCGCGGATCTTGGCCTGCATGCGCTCGGAGCGCTCGTCCACGTCGACCCGCAGGCCGGCCGCCCTCAGCTCGGCAGCCACCCGGCGGGCGTAGTCGGCGTGGCGGTCGGCGATGGGTATCACCACCGCCTGCACCGGCGCCAGCCAGAGGGGGAAGGCGCCGGCGTAGTGCTCCAGGAGGATGCCCAGGAAGCGCTCCATGGTGCCCAAGAGGGCGCGATGCACCATGTAGGGGCGGTGCTCGCGGCCGTCCTGGCCGATGAAGGCCAGGTCGAAGCGCTCCGGCAGGTTGAAGTCGAACTGGACGGTGGTGCACTGCCAGGCGCGGCCGATGGCGTCCTTGATCCAGATGTCGATCTTGGGGCCGTAAAAGGCGCCGCCGCCCTCGTCCATCTGGTACGACAGGCCCCGCAGCGCCAAGGCGGCCTTCAAGGCCTCCGTCGCCTGGTCCCACTGCTCGGGGTCGCCCACGTACTTCTCGGGGCGAGTGGCCAGGAAGATATCGTACTCCTGGAAGCCGAAGGTGCGCAGGAGGCGGGCGGCGAAGTCCACTACCTGGACGATCTCATCCTCCACCTGGTCGGGGCGGCAGAAGATGTGGGCGTCGTCCTGAGTCATGCCCCGCACCCGCATCAGGCCGTGCAGGACGCCCGAACGCTCCAGCCGGTAGACGGTGCCCAGCTCGGCCAGGCGCATCGGCAGGTCGCGATAGCTGCGTACGTCAGAGCGGTCCATCTGGATGTGGAAGGGGCAGTTCATGGGCTTGAGGTCGTAGTCCTGGCCGTCCACATCGATGGCCGGGTACATGTTCTCGCGGTAGAAGTCCAGGTGGCCGCTGGTCTCCCAGAGGGCGGCCTTGCAGATGTGGGGGGAGTAGACGAGCTCGTAGCCGGCCTGGTAGTGCTCCTGGCGCAGCAGGTCCTCGATGATGGTGCGGATGCGGCCGCCCTTGGGGTGCCAGTAGACCAGGCCGGGGCCGAACTCCTCGTGGAAGCTGAACAGGTCCAGGTCGCGCCCCAGGCGGCGATGGTCGCGGCGCTGAGCTTCTTCCAGGCGATGGAGATACTCCTGAAGCTCCTCCTCGGTCTCGAACAGGGCGCCGTAGATGCGCTGGAGCATGGGGCGGCGCTCGTCGCCCCGCCAGTAGGCGCCGGCCACGCTGGTCAGCTTGAAAGCGCCCACCTGGGCGGTGCTGGCGGCGTGAGGCCCAGCGCAGAGGTCGACGAAGCCGGCGTGCTTATACGTGCTCACCATGGCGTCGGCGATCTCCTCGATGAGCTCCAGCTTGTAGGGCTGGTCGGCGAACAGGCGGCGGGCCGCGTCCTTGTCCATCGCCTCCTGGACGAAGGGGTGATCGGCGGCGATGCTCTGGCGCATGCGCTCCTCGATGACGACCAGGTCATCGGTAGTCAGCGGCCGGGGCACGTCGAAGTCGTAGTAGAAGCCGGTGTCGATGGGGGGGCCGATGCCCAGCTTGGCGTTGGGGAAGAGCGACAGCACGGCCTCGGCCATGACGTGGGACGCCGAGTGGCGCAGTCGCTCCAGGCGCTGTTCTTTCGACAT
This sequence comes from Chloroflexota bacterium, assembly GCA_030691665.1. Lineage (GTDB taxonomy): Bacteria > Chloroflexota > Dehalococcoidia > SM23-28-2 > SM23-28-2 > JAUYDU01. The sequence goes on along the minus strand of JAUYDU010000556.1, from coordinate 2,685 downwards.
TTCGCTCAGCTCAGGCATGGTTCTTTCCCTTTGCCTTGATGCTCTTTCCCTCAGGTGATTCGAATGCTCGCTCACCGCGCCAGAGCCGGGCAGCTACTGGCATGATTACCGAGCCCTCGTAAAGCTAGAAGGCGAGCGAGAAGACCACGAGTGGCAGTGCGAGCGCCGCCACCCAAAGGCCGTCTGCATCCACGTTGATCGCGACGATGGCGAGGCCGACGACGTAGAGGGCGCCGTGGAAGACATGCACAAACGCGACCTCCGAGGCGAGCCAGCGGTTCATCAGCGTCATCGCACACCTCCGTTCGGACGCTCCAAACGGTACGTCACCCACCAGTGCAGCCCCAACAGCCCTACGGCCACCAGCGCCAGCAGAGCCATGGCAGCCAGCAGGCCCCACCTCTCCTCCCCCACAGCCAGCACGGCGAACAGGACCGCCAGCCCTAGCATGGCCAGGGGCGCCGACCACAGCCACAGCCGCGTCAGCCGCATGCCCGGCGTCTCACCTCTTGTTGCCTGTTCCATGTTCCTTGTTCCCCGTTTCCCTGTTCCCTGTTCCCTGTTCCTTGTTCCCTGTTCCCTGTTCCCTGTTCCCTGTTCCCTGTTCCCTATTCCTTGTTCCCTGTTCCCTGTTCCTTGTTCCCTCAAACAATTCGCCCCCCGTCCTCGTGGGACGAGAGGCATCGCCTGCGTGGTTCCACCCACCTTCCCCGGCCTGAAGGCCGGGCTGGGGCCGCTAACGGGTGCCTCCGGGGCCTTGCTACTGACCCGACAGGGGTAGGGGGTTCGCCAGCCGGCTCGCAGGGGGTATTGGCGACAGCAGAGGGTGGGCGCCTCTCAGCCCGTCCGCCCGAGGCGGAGGGGGTCGCCCTCTCTGGGGCCGTGCCGTCGCTACTCGTCCTGGTCGTCGCCTTTGCGCTATACGCGATGGTGGGCGATAGAGGACTTGAACCTCTGACCTCAGCGATGTCAACGCTGCGCTCTAACCAACTGAGCTAATCGCCCGTGAGTTCATCCCTCATTCTACGGCCTACGCCGCCTTTCAGGAAGCGTTCTCGGCGGTCAGCCTCCATCCGTGAGGAGCACTGTTCATAGTAGACTGGCTTGAATGGGCCGTTCTGACGCGTCCAGCGGTTTGAACCGCCGTTGTGCTCCCGCAACCTGACCTCGGGAGCCTTCGAGGTGCTGCCGACGTAGCGCTTGCCATTCCTCAGACTTTCCAGGACATACACATAGTATGGCACGCGCTCTAACCCTCGCCAGAGGCGAGTCCGCCTCAGGCGGAAACTGAGCTTCAGCCTGAGGCTGATCCGCCTCCGGCGGAAATCGCCCGTGTGCTCGATGTTAGCAAAAGGGGCGAGCCTCGTCAACGGCGGATAGCGTCTGGTAGCGTCTCACGGATTCATGCTCTTGCTGGCAGGACCACACCCTGCTGGTCTCAAACCAAATACCTTAACAAGAGTCGACCTCATAGTAGGTCGGGGTCTTTAGACCCCGACACAACTTCGCGAGGGTCTGAAGACCCTCGCCTATGGGGTCTAGGCGTGCTCAGTTATTTTCTTGATGACCATAAGAGTGTGGCATCAATCCGTATTGATGCCGCCCCGTTTACGGGGCGGTCGGGTCGTCCATCTTCTAAGACCATGAACAAATGGAACGCCGCCCAACGGCGCCGTCATGGGCCAGTCTTTGTCTTGACAGCCACGGTCACTATAATGGATATATGAGGGGGGCGCCCGCACGTTGTTGCCAGCGGGACTTGCGTGGTATACTCCGCTTACTTTTGGGCCGCTAGCTCAATCGGAAGAGCAGCTGACTCTTAATCAGCGGGTTCCGGGTTCGAGTCCCGGGCGGCCCCCCAGGATGGAGGTTGGATGCTGGAAGAAGACGCCCGGACTCCGACATCCAGCCAGGGGGAAGTGTCGGAATTGGTAGACGAGCATGATTTAGGATCATGTGCCGGAAGGCGTGGGGGTTCGAGTCCCCCCTTCCCCACCAATCCTAAGCCGAGAATGAGCGCCTAGAGGAGGTCGCATGGCTTCCCTGCTCCAGATCAAGGACCTCAAGACCTACTTCTTCACCGACGACGGCGTGGTGAAGGCGGTGGATGGCATCACCTACGACGTAGAGACGGGAGAGATCATGGGGTTGGTGGGAGAGAGCGGCTGCGGCAAGACGGTCAGCGCCCTATCCATCCTCAGGCTCATCCCCAACCCGCCGGGCAAGATCATCGGGGGCGAGATCATCTTCGAAGGGGACGACCTGCTCAAGGCCGACGAAGAGGAGATCCGCAACGTCCGCGGCAACCGCATCGCCATGATCTTCCAGGAGCCAATGACCTCCCTCAACCCGGTCCTCACCATCGGCCGCCAGATCACCGAGAGTCTGGAGCTGCACCTGAAGATGGACCGCTCCAGCGCCACCCGCCGAGCCATCGAGCTCCTGGAGATGGTGGGCATCTCGGAGGCCAAATCGCGCATCGGCGACTACCCTCACCAGTTCTCCGGAGGCATGCGCCAGCGGGTGATGATCGCCATGGCCCTCTCCTGCAACCCGAAGCTGCTGCTGGCCGACGAGCCCACGACCGCCCTCGATGTCACCATACAGGCGCAGATCCTCGAGATCCTGGCGCGACTCAGCAAGGAGTTCGGGACGGCCGTAATAATCATCACGCACAACCTGGGT
>JAUYDU010000461.1 GCA_030691665.1 Chloroflexota bacterium | reverse complement strand
GCTGGAATCGCAGCGGGGCAGATACGGCGTCTTCACCGACGCCCTATATCGCCTGGGGCTGTTCGACATCTTCCACGCTCGCTACTTCGCCATCAGCCTGGGCCTGCTGGTGGTCTCGGTGAGCCTGTGCACAGCCAACCGCTTCCCCCCCATCTGGCGCACCATCCGCCGTCCCCAGAGGCGGGTGCCCGACACCTACTTTGAACGGGCGCACCATCGGGTCGCCTTCGGCGCGCCCGCCGACGCGGCGGCTTTAGAAGCCGTGCTCCGTCGCCGTCACTATCGGGTGGAGCGCGTGCGGGAAGGCGAGGCGACATATCTGTTCGCCGATCGCTTCGCCTGGGCCCAGTTGGGCACCTTCGTGAGCCACCTGGCTCTCATCCTGTTCCTGGCTGGCGCTCTGGTGAGCAAGTTCACGGCCTTCTCGGCACCCTTGTTTGCCGCCGAGGGGACGAGCGCCCCGGTGTTCGCGGTGAAGAATCCCGATCAGATGCAGGTGCGCGTCGTCGATACGGTGGGGCAATTCGACGAGGAGGGACAGCCCCTGGACTACCGCACGGAGATGGCCATCTACCAGGGGGGGCAGGAGGTGAAGCGCTGCACGACCACCGTCAACGGGCCGTGCGGCTACGGGGGCTATCGCTTCCATCAGGCGGCCTATTTCGGCTTCGGGGCCGAAGTCCAGGTGCGCGATATCGCCTCGGGTAATGTCGTCTACAAGGAGGTGCTGGCCCTGTCCGACACCATGCCCGCGCCGCGGGTGGTGATCCGCGATGGCGACGGCCAGCCCCTGCTGGACGAGACGCTGGTGCTCAGCGACTTCATCGAGTCGGCCTACGGGACGACCGTGGCCATCCCCGGCAGCGAGCGGCTGGTGTGGATCGGCGCCAAGCCCGCTGCGGCTGGGGGCGCCTGGCAGCTCGTGGTGTTCGAGCCGGGTGACAGCGCCGAGTCGGTGCGACTGATCCTGGGGGTGGGCGAGAAGGCTCGTTCCGGCGGCCTGGAGTTCGAGTTCGCCTCGCTCGGCGGCCTGCCAGCTATCTTCGAGCCGCAGTTCCCCTTGCCGGCCGCGTCGCAGGGGGAGGGCTCTCAGGGGACGGTGCTGCTCCAGATGAGCAACGTCGTCTATGGGACGAACGACGCATCTTCGGGGCGACGGGTGTCGGTGGTGGCGGCGGCTGGCCCGCCCACGCTGTCGATCATTGGGGTGAGCCCCTACGTGGTGAACCTGGAGCCTGGGCGGAGCGCGGTGGTGGGGGGCTACGAGTACACCTTCCTGGGGCAGCGGGAGTTCGCAGGCATTCAGGTGAAGCGGGACCGCAGCGACAACCTGATCTGGGTGGGGACGGCGCTCCTCCTAGTGGGCCTGGGGGTGACGTTTTACGTGCCTCGGCGGCGGCTTTGGGTTAAGATAACCCCTGACCGCACCTACCTGGCGGGGATAGCCGGCCATCTGGCGAATCTGCGTCGCGAGATGGGCAAGCTGGGGGCGGAGGCAGGCCTGCCTGCGCCGGAGGCCCATCAGTCGAAGGCTGATGGCGGACAGGCGGGTTCGCCGGACGCTCTGGAGGGACAGCACGATGGAAGTTCTTAGCGCCCTGGTTCCCCTGGCCATCAAGATCGGCCTTGACCCGGAGCTCTTCGAGATCGGCGGCCTGAGCATCACCTGGCATGGGCTGTTCACCGCCCTGGGGGTGGTGGCGGGCGTGTGGGTGAGCGCCATCCTGGGGCGTCGGGCCGGCATCGCCGAGGACACGATCTACAACATGGCCTTGGCATTGGTGATCGGCGGGATCATCGGCGCCCGCACCCTGTACGTGCTGGAGAACCTGGACCTATTTGGCGACGATCCTCTGGAGGTGTTTGCCATCAACACCGGCGGCATCTCCATCTACGGGGCGCTGATCGGGGGCACGCTGGGGGCGAGCGCCTACGCCGCCTGGCGTCGGCTGCCCCGCTGGGGGGTTCTGGCCGACATCGCCGCCATCGGGGCCATCCTGGGCATGGCCGTGGGGCGCATCGGCGACGTCATCAACGGCGAGCATTTCGCCAAGATCACCGACTGGCCCATCGGCGTGCTGTACACCAATCCCAACAGCCCCAGCTATCCCTTCTTCAGCAACGAGCCGCCTCTGGCTCAGCAGCCGGCCGTGGCTTACGAGCTGGTGGGCGATCTGATCATCTTCGGCCTGCTTCTGCTGGTGGCGCGGCGCGTGTTCAAGCGGGACGGGATGGTGTTCTTCGCCTGGGCCTTCCTGTACGCGGCGATGCGGTTCGGCATCAGCTTCCTGCGGGACGACGAGATCGTCGCCCTGGGCTTGCGCATGGCCCAGCTCATCGCCCTGGCGATAATGATCGCGACGCCTGTGGCGGTTGCCTTTCTGCTGACGCGGCGGCCGCCCGCCCGCGCCGAGAGGAGGCGCTTGGCGCGGGAGGAAGTCAGTCGCGAGTGAAGGCGCCCGCCCGCAGAGCCTGCCCTGAGCCTCCGCCGGAGGCGGATCTGCCTTCGGCTGATGCCGAAGGGGCGGCCCCGACGGTCGCCCTCTACGTGAGTGGCGAGTGCCGCTTGTGCGAGGAGGCGGAAGAGCTTCTGCGCCGCCTGGGGCGGGAGATGGGCCCGCCAGAGGCGGGGTGGATATCGAGGCGGATGCCTCTTTCTACGAACGCTATCGGTTCGCGGTGCCGGTGCTTGCGGTGGAGGGGGAGCCGCTGCTGGCGGCGCCCCTGGGGGAGGAGCGGGTGCGGGAGGTGCTGCGAGCAGTCTTGGAGGCTGTTGAAAAGGACTGCTGTTCGCCCTTCGACAAGCTCAGGGCGAGCGGTCTCAGGTGCCTGCATACCTCCGCTCGTGGTGAGCCTGTCGAACCGCGAGCGGAGCGAGAGGGTTTTTCAACAGCCTCCTTCCTTGGCGACGGCTCCCGGTGAGAGGTCGCTGGTGGGGCCCCCATCCCCCGAGCGGCTCGCCCGGGGGATGGGCTCCAGCCTGAGTGTGAGGTCTTTTCCCTGGGTCTGGGCGCTACTAGCGGGGGGTAGCGGTGGGCGAGGCCTTGGGTGAGGCCGCGGGCGTGGCCTTGGGGGTGGCGGTGGCGGCGCCCTCCTCTTCCTCCTCGCAGGCCAGACCTACGAGGCCGGCGGACAGCAGGAGCGCCGCTGCCAGTGCAGCCTGTAGCAACTTGGGGAAGCGCAACATGGCTCATACTCCTTTCTGCGGCCGCCTGGAAGGCGAGCCGCCAACGTTCTTGGAGACATCTGCTCTCCGCGAGCAAGGCACCCATGGTGCCGTATCGTGGTGCATTCCTTCGGGAGCCGATGTCGGGAGTAATTATGGGTCGTCTTCGCTTACGGTCAAGGCCTGGCCGCCAGTTTTCTTGCCGTTGACACATCGCCTGCCTCTCTGATAGCATCGTTGGCACAACTGAATAGCCTTCTTATCCAGAGTGGTGGAGGGAACGGCCCTACGAAACCCGGCAACCGGGCCAAGCCAGGAGCAGGAAACAGGCGGGGAAGCTGTTGTTCCTTGACCTATGTTCCACGTTCCTGCCAGTTACGGTGCCAACGCCGGCCCCGACAGGTCGGGGCACGATAAGAGGTCGGTGCATCCGATCAACAACCTCTTCGTCTGGGCCCTGGCTGCGGCAGGCAGGCGAAGAGGTTTTCGGTTTGTTGATGAACGCGCTACAGCTCTGGCGAGCAAAGGCGATGGCGATGCCCCGCCCCGACCTGGTCGGGGCACGGGAGCACTGCATCACGCCTGCCTGAGGGCGGGCAACCGGGAAGAAGGGGTGATCGCCAACATGTCTTACGCTAGTCACTTACGCTGTAGAGAATGCGGGCGCTTATATGCGCTGGACCCTATCCACGTCTGCGAATTCTGCTTCGGTCCCCTGGAGGTTGGTTACGACTATCAGGCCC
>JAUYDU010000501.1 GCA_030691665.1 Chloroflexota bacterium | reverse complement strand
CCGAGCAAGAGCCCGAGGTGTGCCGCAGTTCCTCGTGCAACTGGCCGTGACTTCCCTCAAAGCGGTCTGCGACCTCTACCCTTCGGCCAGCGCGGAGGAGGTTGAACGTTCTTCATAGCAGGGCGTTATGCCAGAAAGGGGTGATGAAAAGAGCCGTAATGGACCCAAGCCTCGGAGCAACCATCGAGAAAAAGACAGGAGGACAAGGATGTTTAACTCAACAAGGGTGAAGATTGGCGTGCCGATGGCGTTGCTGCTTGCTGCAACGATTGCAGCCCTGGCCCTGTGGGCCTGGAACGTCGGCGCCACGGGGGGGCTGACTGACAGCACCGGCATCAAGGGCATCATCAGCTACGAGGTGCGTGACGCCGCAGGCAACCTAAAGGCCAGCAACGTCATCCACAACACTGATGGGTTGCAGGGGCACATCGCCGTCAGTGCCAGACTGTTTGACGAGAGCCAATCATCAGTTGGTGCGAACGATGCCTTCAGGGCCGTTTTCCTGACCAGTGACCAGACCGGCGAGGCCTCGGTGGGGACCGGGATTGCGACCGTTACGACTAATCCCCAGAACGACGGCACCGTAGATTGTACGACCGTTGGCCTTACCCGAGAGTGCGTTACTAGCGTCACCTTTACGGCTAATGCTGCGGCCGCAATCACACAGCTTAAGCTCGTTAAGGGTGCGAATGATACCACTACCCTGTGGGGCAGCGACCTGGCCGTAGGTGACATCTTAGCTTGGCAGGATGTCGCCATAACCCTCGCGAACACTGACCAGCTCACTGTGACCTGGACTGTGACCATCAGCTAGACGAGCACCGGTACAGGCTGATACAAGCCCACAGTTTGAAGGGGCGGGGGGTGAAAAGCCCCCCGCCCCACCCCCGGAAGGGCGTAGGTAGATTAGCACATGGCCGCGAAGAGCAAATACCTGGTCTTCGGCGTCGGGATGCTGGCCCTGGCCGTCGGAGTGGCCATATCCGTCTTGATGCTCCTGGCCACGCGCCAGCCGGGGCCGGGGGGGGCCGCGCCAGAGGCCGGCGCTCCCTCCCTCTCCCAGGCCCTGGAGCAGGCCCTGGGCCTGACTCCGGAGGCGGCGGCGGACCTGGCCAGAAAGCTCCAGGATGCGGCGCCGGCCACCACGACTTCTCCAGGCGCGGAGCCCTCGCTCTCCCAGGCCCTTCAGCAGGCCCTGGGCCTGACGGAGGAGGAGGCCGCGGCGCTGGCCGTGCGACTCCAGGAGGCGGTGGCGCAGGCGCAGGCTGCTCCGCTAGCCGAAAGCGCACCGGGGGGCGCGCCGACGGGGGCGAATGAGAAAGCCAGTGTGAGCGACCAGATGGACTACGAGGTGCGGGACGCCTCGGGCAAGCTGAAACAGAGGGGGGCCGGCCAGTGATGCCGCCACAGCAATTCTAGTAGAGAGAAGCAAACATGCGAAAGCTACTGAACAGGTGGGTGGTCTCGGGCATCCTGGCCCTGGTGGTGGGGCTGGCACTGCCCGTGTCTGTCTGGGCGCTGACTATTCCGCCAGGCGGGCTGGGCGCCTGCAGTCTTATCAGCTTCGACTTCGGTCCTCCTATCTCTGTCACTATAGGCTGCCCGGATACGGTAACCGTCACCGAGTCGGTGCAGAAGGCGGCGACCTTGCCCCGGGGGGACACGGCCACCCTGGCTGACACCCTCCAGAAGACCCTGAACCTGCCCCGAACCGAGGCGGTGGCCCTGGCGGCCGTCCTCCAGGCGGCCTCCACCATGCCCCGAGCGGATGGCGCTACCCTGGCGGAGAGCCTCCTGCTGGGCCTGCCAAAGGCGGACACCGCCGCCCTGGCGGATACCCTCCAGAATATCCTGAACCTGCCCCGCCCCGACGCTATGGCCCTGGCGGCGGTGCTTCAGGCCGCGGCAACCATGCCCCGCGGCGACGGTGCTTCCCTGGCGGACTCCATCCTCAACAGCCTGACGTTGCCGCGGGGAGAGACGGCCGCCCTGGCCGACACCCTCCAGAAGACCCTGGACATCTCCCGGGATGACGCCGTGGCCCTGGCCGCCGTCCTGCTGCTGGGGCTGCCCCAGGCCGACGCCGCCACCCTGGCGGAGAGCCTGCTGCTGGGCCTGCCCAAGGCGGATACCGCCGCCCTGACGGACAGCCTTCAGAAGGTCCTGAACATCTCCCGCGATGACGCCGTCGTCCTGGCGGCGACTCTCCAGATGGCGGCGACCATGCCTCGCGGCGACGGCGCCACCCTGGCCGAGTCCATCCTCAATAGCCTGACCCTCCCCCGGCAGGAGCTGGCCGCCCTGTCGGACAGCCTCCAGAAGGTCCTGAACATCTCCCGGGATGACGCCGCCACCCTGGCGGCCGCCCTGCTGCTGGGCCTGCCCCAGGCGGACGCCGCCACCCTGGCGGAGAGCCTGCTGCTGGGCCTGCCCAGAGCGGACACCGCCGCCCTGGCCGACACTCTCCAGAAGACCCTGGACATCTCACGGCCGGACGCCGTCACCCTGGCGGCGACCCTCCAGGCCGCTGCCACCATGCCCCGCGGCGACGGCGCCTCCCTGGTGGACTCCATCCTCAAGAGCCTGACGCTGCCTAAGGCGGAAACCGCCGCCCTGGCCGACGCCCTCCAGAACGCGCTGGCCATCTCCCGGGACGAAGCCGCCACCCTGGCCGCCGTCCTCCAGGTATCGGCCAGCCTGCCGAAGGCCGACGGCGCCACCCTGGCGGACTCCGTCCTCAAGGGCCTGACCCTCTCCCGGCCGGACACGGCCGCCCTGGCCGATACCCTTCAGAAGACGCTGAATATGCCCCGGGGCGACGCCGCATCCCTGGCCGCCACCCTGCTGCTGGGGAAGCCCAAGCAGGACGCCGCCACCCTGGCGGAGAGCCTGCTGCTGGGCCTGCCTAAGGCTGATGCAGTTGCACTCGCCGATGCCTTTCAGAACGCCGTGGGCATGCCCCGCTCCGAGGCCATAAGCCTGGCCGCCGCCCTCCAGGTGGCCTCCACCATGCCCCGCGGCGATGGCGCCTCCATGACCGAGTCCATCCTCAACAACCTGACTCTGCCGCGGGGGGACACGGCCGCCCTGGCCGACACCCTCCAGAAGACGCTGGGCATGCCCCGATCCGAGGCGGTGGCCCTGGCGGCGACCCTCCAGGTGGCCTCCACCATGCCCCGCGGCGATGGCGCCTCCATGACCGAGTCCATCCTCAACAACCTGACTCTGCCCAGGCAGGACACTGCCGCCCTGGCGGACGCCCTTCAGAAGGCCCTGGGCATGCCCCGCTCCGAGGCCGTAGGCCTGGCCGCCGCCCTGCTGCTGGGCCTGCCCCAGCAGGACGCCGCCTCCCTGGTCGCCGCCGTGCTCCTGGGCCTGCCAAAGGGGGACCTGGCCACCATACTGGACTCCATAGCGACCTCGCCGGGCACGGGCAGGTCCGACTGGGCAACGCTGTCAGACAGTATACTGGTAGTCCCTGGCATTCCCAGGGGCGACGCGGCTTCCGTTGCCGATACCTCGGAGCTCACTGCCCTGGGCACCACCCTGAGGGCGGGCTGGTCCTCCTTCTCCATCCCTCTCCGAGCGGCGGCGGACCAGGTGTTCGCCAGCGACAGCTCCCTCGGGGACGGCATCATGGACGTGGCGAAGGTCAGCATTGCCTGGCGGTATAACCCCGCAACCGGGGCCTGGGTGCAGGTCGTGGCGGGTGATACCATCTCGCCCCTGGAGGCCATCGCCGTCAAGTCCGTCACCAGCCACCAGGTGCGGGTGCTGGTGAGCCAGGCCTACACCGCGCCGTCCACCAGGAACCTGACCTCTGGCTGGCACCTGGTAGGCGTGGCGCTGCCCCCGAGCACCGTAAGTCTGCCGGCAAACGAGCTCCTGGCGAGCCTCTACAACCTTCCCACCAGCACCACTCCAAACTTCACCCAGGTGGTGGCGCCGTCCTTCGACGGCACGGCGGTGGTCTGGGCCTGGAACACCGGCGGCACCGCACCCTCCCTCGCGCGGTGGCGCGGCTACTGGGTGTACATGGCTGCCTCCGACACCCTGGCGGGATTCAGCATGACGCCGGCCTGGTAGCCAGGAAGCAATGCCCAGGCCACCACGGTGGACGGTCCCGTTGTTGCTGGCGCTGGGCCTGGTAGCCTGGTCAGGGACTATCGCGGCCAGCGTCTTCGCCCAACCACCCCTGCCGGCCGCCTTCTGGGGCCTGGTCACCATAGCCGGGTCGCCAGCGCCCGTGGACACGTGGGTCTGCGGCTACATAGCCGGGGTGCAGAAGGGCTGCATTCAGGTTACCACGGCGGGCCGATACGGTGCCCTTGACGTCGACAAGCCTCTCGCTAGCGAGCGGAAGCTGGCGGTCAACGGTACCGATGCTGACATTGACCGGGCCATCCGCTTCTTCGTAATGCCCCCGGGGACGCTGGGAGACTACGCAGAGCAGTCGGTGGTGTACACGCCAGGGGATGTGCGGCGGCTGGACCTGACGCTGCCAAGCGTCCCCGCACCGGCGCCCACACCGACCCCGGGGCCAACTCCCACTCCGACACCAGCGCCTACTGCGACGCCAACTCCCACTCCCGCACCAACACCTACCGCCACGCCAGCTCCGACCCCCACGCCTACGCCTACGCCTACGCCGATTCCGGATGAGAGTGGCTCAGTGGCTTTCGGGCAGACAGTGACTGGCTACATCAACCCGGCTGGCGATACGGATGATTGGACGTTCACCGTTTCGCCTGACGTAGTAGGCCAGTTGGTCACTATTAGTATGAACGCTGCTTCTGGGAGTGAGCTTGATACGTACCTGGAGCTCTATGATCCGAATGGCGAGCTTGAAGTGACAGACGATGACGGCGGTCCTGGCACCAACTCCATGATACGCGATTGGCTGCTTCAGAAAATCGG
>JAUYDU010000420.1 GCA_030691665.1 Chloroflexota bacterium | reverse complement strand
TCGAGAAGCCCCTCATCGCCGCCATCCATGGCTTCGCCCTGGGCGCCGGCATCGAGCTGAGCCTGTGCTGCGACCTGCGCGTCGCCGCCGAGGACGCTCGCATGGGCCTGCCGGAGGTGAGCCTGGGCTACATCCCTTCGGCTGGAGGCACCCAGCTCCTTCCCCGCACCATCAGCCCGGGGCTGGCCATGGGCCTGATCCTCTCGGGCGATGCCGTCGATGCTCAGGAGGCGCTGCGCATCGGCCTGGTGCAGCGGGTGGTGCCCCGCCAGCGCATATACGCCGAGGCCGAGGCGCTGGCCCGGCGGCTGATGACGCTATCGCCGTCGGCCTTACGCTACGCCAAGGAGGCTGTGACCCACGGCCTGGACGTGCCCCTGGCCGAGGGCCTGGCCCTGGAGGCCCGCCTGGCCCGCCTGGCCCTGGCCGGCCAGGACGCCCGCGAGGGCCTGAGCGCCCTCCGCGAAGGGCGAGCGCCGCAGTTCGTGGGGACGTAAGAGAGCTTGCCCTGAGCGAACGCGAAGGGAGGAAGAGATGAACACAGCCGAATTCCTGACCATCAGCGCTTCCATCGTGCCGGAGCGCGAGGCGCTGGTCTGCGACGGTACGCGCCTCACCTACCTGGAGGTGCAGGAGCGGGTCAACCGCCTGGCCAACGCCCTCGCCGACCTGGGGGTGGAGCGCGGCCACAAGGTGGCCATCATGGCCCTCAACTCTCCCCAGTACATCGAGACCTACTACGCCTGCGCCAAGCTGGGGGCGACCTTCGTCCCCCTCAACTATCGGGCCAAGCGGGAAGAGCTGACCTACATGGTGAACAACTCCGAGGCCTCGGTCTTCTTCGTGGGCGAGCGTTATCTGGAACTGACGGCGGCCATTCGACCGGAGCTGAAGGGCATCCGCCACTTCATCTGCTACGACGCCCGCCCCCAGGGCATGCAGAGCTACGAGGACGTCATCGCCAACTACCCGCCCGAAGAGGTCTTCGCGGAGATCGAGGACAGCGACCCCACCGTCCTCATATACACCAGCGGCACCACTGCCCTGCCCAAGGGCGTCGTCCTCACCTACCTCGCCCTTTCCGTGTACGTCACCAACACCGTCGAGCCGGCCAGCCCCGAGACCCACGACGTCATGCTCCTGTCGGTGCCCGTCTACCACGTGGCCGGGGCCACCGCCATCATGTCCTCCATCTGGGGAGGTCGCACCCTGGTGGTGCTGCCCCAGTTCGACCCCCACGCCTGGCTGGAAGCCGTACAGAGGGAGCGGGTCACCCACACCTTCGTCGTGCCGACGATGCTCAAGCGGATCATGGATGAGCCTGACTTCAACAAGTACGACCTCGGTTCTCTCAAGCTGCTGGCCTACGGGGCCGCCCCCGCGCCCTACGAGGTGATCCGCAAGGCGGTGGACGTCTTCCGGTGCGGCCTGATGAACGCCTACGGCCAGACCGAGAGCACCTCCACCCTCACCTACCTGGGGCCCGAGGACCACATTATCGAGGGGACGGAGGAGGAGAAGGCAAAGAAGCTGGAGCGCCTGAAGTCGGTGGGGCGGGTCATGGAGGACGTGGAGGTCGCCATCATGGACCCTCAGGGCAACATCCTTCCCCCCGGCCAGGAGGGGGAGATCGTCGGCCGCGGGGCGCGCCTGATGACCGGCTACTGGAAGCGGGAGGACGAGACGGCTCAGACGCTGGTCGACGGCTGGCTGCACACCGGCGACGTGGGCTGGATGGACGAGGACGGCTATCTGTTCATCACCGGCCGCACCAAGGACCTGATCATCCGCGGCGGCGAGAACGTCTCGCCGGGGGAGATCGAGACGGTGCTGGAGCAGCACCCCAAGGTGGAGGAGGCGGCGGTCATCGGCGTCCCCGATGTCGATTGGGGCGAGGAGGTGAAGGCCGTCGTCGTTCTCAAAGCGGGCCAGACGGCCACCGCCGAGGAGATCACCCAGTACTGCAAGCAGCACCTGTCCAGCTTCAAGGCGCCCAAGTACGTGGCCTTCGTGGACGAGCTGCCGCGCAACTACCTGGGCAAGGTGCTGAAGACCGACCTGCGCAAGCTGTACGGGACGGCCACGAGCGAGGTGTAGCGGAGGCCTTCAGGCCTCCACAAAGCGAGACGTGGAGGTGTAGCGGAGGCCTTTAGGCCTCCACAAAGCACGGCTAATGCCATCGACCTTTCGCCGCAAGCCAAACAGGCTACCACTGGAGGTGTACCGCGGGGCGAGAGTGTATTCCTTGACGCTTACCTGCGCTCAACGCAGGCCGGTCTTTACAGAGGAGCGTCTTGTGGAAAGCTGCATTGAGACTCTGCGCTCCTGCTCAGAGAAGCATGGATTCGCGGTTCTTGCCTACTGCTTCATGCCGGATCATCTGCACCTACTCGTCGAAGGTGGCGCTGGGTCAGACGTGCCGCAGTTCATGAAGGATTTCAAGCAACGGACAGGCTATGCATGTCGGCGTGTGAGTGAAGAGGCGCTATGGCAGAAGAGCTACTACGATCAGATTCTCAGAAGAAGAAGAGGATGTGCGCGAGGCGGCCAGGTACATTGTCGGCAACCCGGTGCGGGCGGGACTGGTGGTGGCAGCAGGAGATCACCCGTACAGCGGTTCGTTTGTATGGGGGAAAGCTATTATGGAAGCCTGAAGGCTTCCGCTACATTGGCTTTGCTGAAGACCGAGCTGCGCAAGCTGTACGGGACGGCGGCGTCGTAGCCCCGCGGTTGATCCTTTTCGGGCTTGAGGCTATGATAGTGAACGGTTTCACGCTAATGAACCGGCCTCCGGCATCCACTGTGGCGGCGACTACCTTGCCCTCGGAAGGAGTGGTGGATGGCACCCTCGACAGAGCTGCCTGGTA
>JAUYDU010000397.1 GCA_030691665.1 Chloroflexota bacterium | reverse complement strand
AGCCTGCGCTACGGCGTGATGACCCCCTACACCTCCTTCCTGGTGGAGGAGGACGTGCCGATCTTCTCGCCCGAGGGGCGAAAAGAGGCTACCTCGGACCTGGACCGGGCGCTGCCCGGAGCTCTCGCCCCGGCCACCGGCAGCGGGGCCGTGGAGAGCGCCCAGACCATCGAAGGGTATCGCCAGGCTGAGGCCGCGGTGGAGAGCCCTTCCGGAAAGGTGAAGGTGGTGGGCGACAAGACCTTCGTCCGGCGGGACGAGGTCTGGATCGACACCGGCTACCAGGAAGATATGTCCACCACCAGGATCGGCTTCGGCAGCGACGATTACTACCGAGTCCTGGGCGAGCGGCCCGACTGGGGTGTCTACTTCGCCCTGGGCGAGCGGGTGATCTTCCTGGCCGACGGCCGGGCCTACGAGATCACCGAGGGCGACTACCCACTGGCGGACGTGCCGGCTTCCTCCCCGCCCGACCAGAACCCCGCCCCCGTTCCCCCGACCAGCAGCGGCGACGGCAACAGCGACGGACTTGTCATAATGCTTGTTACCCTCGGTGCCGTGGGCGCGGCGGTAGGCGGCTTGGCGCTGTGGAGTCGGCGGGGGGCGAAGGGGAGCGCGTAGGGCTAGGGCTCTGTTTGCAGCTCGCTTTCATGTCCTGAGGGTGGAAGTAGCGGCGACCTTATGGTCATTGACCAAATAGTGCGACAGTGCTGCTTGCTCTCTCCAGGCAGACCTAAAGGTCTGCAGCTACGGAGTAAGGGCGAGATAGGGTCGTAGCTGCAGGGCTTCAGCCCTGCCTTGTGTCGAATTATTTTGTTCATGACCATTAGGTCGCCACAGCATACATGGAGGCCTAAAGGCCTCCGCTACAAGATTTGTTGAGAGGCTGGGAGCACGTTCACAACCGCTACCGTCCCCGCCAGGCTTCGTCGCGAGCTCAGCCGAACGGCCCTCAGCTACCAAACACCCAAGGCATTCTACTAGCAATTCCTAGCCCTAGAAGGAGTCAAGTGTACGGGGTGTACTGGACGAGTACACTCGCTTGACTGGCGGCGGGGCAGGCGCTATCTTGGCCTCGGCCTCCGCTGAAGCCAAAGGTAGGTTAGCCCTGTGAAGACGTTGTACGTGGAGATGACCGCCCGCCGCATTCTGGCGACCCGCCTGCTGGGCCGCCTCTCTCGTCGGGCCTACTTTAGTCCGGTCGCCCCCCTCCAGGCGGCCGATGTGCCGTCGTCGCCGCTGCCGGGGCCGCGCTATGTGCGGGTGCGCAATCGCCTGGCGGGGATCTGCGGCTCCGACCTCCACTTCGTGCTGGCCGATGGCGACCTGAGGATCGCCCCGGCGGCTTTGCCCGGGCACACCCGCATGTACCTGGGGCACGAGATCGTCGGCGAGGTGGTGGAGGTGGGGCCTGAGGTGGAGGGCTACAAGGTGGGCCAGCGGGTGGCCGAGCAGTGCTCCGGCGAGAGCTGTCTGGCCCGCGGTCGCCAGCCGCCCTGCCGCCACTGCGCCGTGGGGAACTATGCCCTGTGTGAGGCACCCGCCGAGGAGGGCGAGGGCGAGGGTGTGGGGGGTGGCTACAGCGAGGAGTGGGTCACCCTACCGGGCAGGATGTTCCCCATTCCCGATGACGTGAGCGATGAGCAGGCCGTCCTCATCGAGCCCTGCGGTTCCGCTACGCGGGCGGCCCTGCGCCGGCCGGCCAAGCCCGGCGACCGGGTGCTGGTCATCGGCTGCGGCACCCAGGGCCTCATGACCATCCAGTCCATCCGCGCCGTCCAGCCCAACTGCGAGATCGCCGCCCTGGCCCAGTTCGACTACCAGGCGGAGATGGCCCGCAAGCTGGGGGCCGATCACATCATCATGCTGGGCACCGACGCCTACGCCGAGGTGGCCCGCCTGACCGGCGGCCGCCTGTACAGCGGCCTCTTCCGCAATCGCACCATCGTGGGGGGCTTCGACCAGGTATACGACTGCGTGGGCAAGCCCAACACTCTCCGCGACGCCCTGCGCTGGACGCGGGCCGGCGGCTCGGTGATCCTGCTGGGCGTGCATCTGGCGCCCATGCACATCGACCTCACATCCGTCTGGTTCAATGAAGTGGATTTGGTGGGCGTCATGGCTCACGGCATGGAGGAATGGGAGGGGGAGCGGTTCTCCACCTACGAGCTGATCGTCAAGTGGCTGCGAGAGGGGAAGCTGAACTTCGATGGCTTCATCACCCATCGCTTCCCCCTGTCCGAGTACCGCCGAGCGTTCATGACGGCCATCGACCAGGCCCGTTCGCATGCCATCAAAGTGATCTTCGACCATCAGGGCCAGGCGTCCGGAGGGAGGTAGTTACCATGCCCAAGCTGATGGCGGGGGCGGCCAAGGCGATCATCACGCCCGATCGGAACGTTTACCTGGCCGGCTACGGGACGGTCTTCCTGCCCTGGGGCCATCGCAAGTCCACCGGCGTCCACGACGACATCTACGCCCGCTGCCTGGCCCTGGCCGACGGCCAGACCACCCTCGCCTTCGTCGCCCTGGACTTCATCTCCATCTACCAGAGTGATATGGAGGCGATTCGGGCGCGGGCGCTGGAAAAGCTGGGCCGCCAGGACGTGATGGTGGCCGTGGGCACCGTCCACAACCACTCGGCACCCGACACCACCGGGGCCTACGGCGGCGTGCCCAGGCGCTACAAGCAGCTCATCCACGAGCGGGCCTCCGACGTCGTGGTGGAGGCCGTCCAGGGCCTGGTGCCGGCCCGCATCGGCTTCGCCAGCACCAAGGTGGAAGGCATCATCAAGAACGTGCGCCAGCCGGAGGGCGGGTTGGTGGACGAGGGGGTGGAGGTAATGCTGGTGGAGGCGGAGGCAGGAGGCACCATCGCCGTGCTGGTGAACTGCTCCTGCCACGTGGACGTGCTGGGCAAGCGCAATACTCTGGTCACCGCCGACTTCCCCGCCTACCTGCGCCGCGACATCGAGCGGGAGCGCGGGGGCACGGCCATCCTGTTCGTGGGCGCCCAGGGCGACCTCTATCCCCGCCAGGCCATCGAGGACCCCGAAGACGAGAAGGGACTGCGGACCTACGAGGAGGCGGAGAAGCTGGGCTCGAGCATCGCCCGGGCGGTGCTGGGCACCCTGGCGGGTGTGAAGACCGCCTCCGACGTCGCGCTGGCCGTGCGGGTAAGCTACCCAGAGCTGCCGGTGGAGAACCGACTGTTCAAGATCCTGCGCCTGCTGCGCATCCTCCGCCGCCCTCTGCACGATGGGAAGGCTCGCTCGGAGACCTGGGTGGTGGACATAAACGATGCGCAAGTCGTGACCCTGCCGGGGCAGTTCTTCTGCAAGCTGGGACAGGAGCTGAAGGCCCAGATGAAGGGGACGTACAAGTTCCTCTTCGGCCTCACCTGCGACGACATCGTCTACGTCGTCCCGCCGGACGAGTGGGACCCCAAGCGCAAGGCGGAGGAGGAATTCCTGTCCCTGGGCGTGAACACCTGGCCGGCCTTCCAGGAGCAGCTTCCGCCGTTGTAGGGGGGCCTAGCCGCCGATCGTGCCGTAGATGCCGGACTCGCTGCCGGGGATCAGGAAGGCGCCGCAGACCTTTTCGTAGTAGGCGGCTGGCCCGACGCCGCCGATGACGGCGTAGGCGTAGCCCATCTCGCGCAGGGCCTCAAGGCAGCGGAACAGCAGCGCCGCCCCCACGCCCTTGCCGCGAAGGTCCGGCCGCACGCCGGTGGGGCCGAAGTAGTTGCGACGGGTGCACTCGTACGCGGCGAAGCCGACGATGGCGCCAGCCGAGGTGGCCACGAAGGCGGCTATGGGCTGGCGCGAGAAGGCGACGTCCGTCTCGATCGCCCATAGGGGGCCGAACTCTTTCTCCACGAACGTTCGCAGGCGCAGCCGGTCCCAGGGGTCGGCGCGTCTCACCGTCACGCCGGCCTCTTCCGCCCGCCGATAGTACCCCTGGGCGCTGGGGAGATCGTACAGCCGAACGAGCATGTCAGGCATCGACTTCTGCCAATCCTAGACGCTATCTCGTACTTGTTTCGGCACCGCATCCTGATGGTCATTGATAGATTCGTGACGCAGCGCAGCTCCAACTTCGTAGCTGCAGACCTTCAGGTCTGCTGGTTCCTCGGAATGTCCGATTTGGGCAGGGCTGAAGCCCTGCAGCTACGAGGTCTCGCGTCATCAATCCGTTAATGACCATAAGGCTGCGGCATCCATGCCCCCGCCTTCTCCGCCAGAGGCGGATGCGCCTCAGGCGCAAGGCGGGGGTGTAAGCCTTTTCTGAAACTGCCTCTAGTACTGGGGGATGGTGACCCCTTCCAGCCACACGGCCACGACGGTGTTGAAGTCGGGCGGCGCGAAATTCGCCTGGGCGTCGATGATGACGTCCAGCAGGGCGGGCTTCCCCGAGGCCACCGCTCGCTTCAGGGCAGGGGTGATCTCCCGAGGGTCCTCCACCCGCTCTCCGTACCAGCCGGCGGCCTCCGCCATCTTGTCGTAGCGGACGTCGGCGAAGTCCACCCCGATGTAGCGCTTGCCGAGGGCGCCGTCCTGGGCTGCCTTGATCATGCCGTAGGCCCGGTCGTTGTTCACGATGATGACCACGTTGGTTCCCAGGCGGGTGGCGGTCTCCATCTCCTGGATGTTCATGGCGAAGAAGCCGTCGCCGCATATGGCGAAGACCGGCCGCTCGGGGTAGACGAGCTTGGCGGCGATGGCCTTGGGCAGGCCGCCGCCGCCCATGCCGCTGTCGCCGCACCACAGACACGTTCCCGGCTCGTAGATGCGGGTCAGGTAGTGGGCCCAGATGGTGGTGTTGCCGCCGTCGGTGACGAACACAGCGTCCCGAGGGAAGAACTCCCGCGCGTCCCTGACGACCCGCAAGGGGTGGATGGGCACCGCATCCGACTGGCCGAGCTTCTCGAAGTTCTGGAGCCAGGCGGCCTGAAGGGTTCGATACTGGGCGAGCTGGGGGTGCTCGGAGCGCGGCTCGGCGATGGTCTCCAGGGCCGCCTGGATGTCTCGAACCGCCGCTTTGGCGTCGCCGAGGATGGCTAGGTCGACCTCTCGGTTCTCGCCCAGGCTCTCCGGCGCGGTATCCACCTGGATGATCTTCTGCTCCTCGGGTTTGCCCCAGACCGGGGGTCTGCCCCAGAAGTCGAGGGCGCCCAGCCGCGAGCCGACCACCAGCACCAGGTCCGCCTGGGAGCGGGCGGCCACGGCGCCCAGGCCGAGGGAGATGAGGCTGAGGGGGTGATCCTCGGGGATGGTTCCCCGCGCCGTGATGCCGCTGGTCATGGGGCAGCCCAGAAACTCGGCCAGCTTGCTGATCTCCTCGGAGGCCCCCGACCGCAGCGCTCCCCCGCCGGCGTGGATCAGGGGGCTCCTGGCGCGGGCGAGCATCTCCGCCGCCTGCTTGATGAGCTGAGGGTCGCCGCTGGCAGGAACGGTGGGGCGGTAGCGAGAGGGCGGCAGGATCTTGATCTCCTCCTCGTCTCCCTCTCCGAAGAGGATGTCCACCGGCAGGTCGAGGTGAACCGGCCCCGGCCGGCCGCTGGTGGCCATGCGAAAGGCCTCCTGGACCATGGCCGGGATGCGCTGCCAGTGCGAGACCAGGGCATTCCACTTGGTGATCGGCTTGAACAGACCCAGTTGGTCGCACCCCTGGGTCGAGCCGTGGTCGGGGTAGGAGCGCCAGGTCTGGTTCTGGGCGGTCAACACCAGGATGGGGATGCTGTTCACGTAGGCCTCGTAGACCCCCGGCACGAGGTTGGCAGCCCCCGGCCCCACCGTTCCCAGGCACACCCCCGGCCTTCCCGTTAGCCGCGAGTAGGTGTCGGCCATATGGGCGGCAGCCTGCTCGTGGCGGGTCATGATGAACTCCAGGCCCTCGCTTCGGCCAAAGCGGTGGATGGCGTCCAGGATGGTGATCGGTTGCGCGCCGGGAATGCCGAAGATGAAACGCACGTCCTCCTGGACAAGGCACTTGACCAGGACGTCGGCTCCTGACAGCTTGCCCACGGTAGCCTCCTTTCTGCTGGCTCAATACTCCGTCAGCAGGTGCGGGTTGTCAAATGGGGGTGGGGGTGCTCCCTGGGCCGCCCGGCAGAGAACTTCGCCCGCTAGCTGTCCACCAGATGACCGGTTCGCGGTCGGTGGGTCAGCTCTCGACCCCCGCCTGAAGGCGGGGGCATCAATATGGTCTCAGGATGCCGCAGCCTTATGGTCATCAAGAAAATAACTGAGCACCCCCTAGACCCCGTAGGCGAGGGTCTTCAGACCCTCGCGAAGTTGTGTCGGG
>JAUYDU010000367.1 GCA_030691665.1 Chloroflexota bacterium | reverse complement strand
CATGGATCCTTTCCCGGTCCGGCAACGCTTGAATCTTATCCCGATCGTAGTCGCGGTCGAGGAGGAATTCCGAAACGTGACTGAACGGCCCGTGCCCGATGTCATGCAAGAGCGCCGCTAACCGCACGGCTTTGGTGTCCTGCTGGTTGATGTACTTAAACTCGCTTAGCCTCTCGCATATCCTTCCTGCAACGTGCATGGTGCCTACAGAGTGTTCGAACCTGGTGTGGAGCGCGCCAGGGTACACCAAGTGCGCCATCGCCAGCTGGCGAATACGCCGCAGCCTCTGGAAGACGCGAGTATTCATGATTCTGATCTCGTCCGTATACCGGGGTATCAGACCGTGGATAGGATCGCGTATTGCCTTTCGTGGGTCTGGCGCGCCTTGTCCAGCCATTTGGCCAGATTCTAGCCCTTTGTGGACAAAAGTTCAACTGCCTATGCGTGCTCACTTATCGTTCATTCCGCCCTCTGCGTTGCCGCCCCCCGCCTGCCCCTCCTCCGCCAGCCAGCGCTCGAACTCCGTCTCCGGGTCCTCCACGCCCAGCTCGTCGGCGGCGCGACGGCGCGAGTGGATGCCGGCCGCCACCAGCCGCGCCTCGTCGTCCACCAGGCGGCTGCGGTCCTGGGGCAACAGCGGCCCCCAGATGACGCGCGTCCGGTAGGGGGCGTAGGACACGCCCGTGTGCTGCTCCAGGATGCGCAGGATCATCTCGTTGCGCCGCTTGTAGGCGGCCGCGCGGATGAGCTGCTTGCGCTGCACCTTCTTGAGTAGGGGGTCCAGCTCCATCTGGAGGGCGACGCCGGACAGGCCCTGGCGGTTCTCGCCGAAGGCGGTGCGGGGCGATTCGCCGAGGTCGTGGAGGGTGCGGTACACCAGGTCGATGTAGTCGGTGTGCAGGCGGACGCCGCCCCCCTGGAGGAGGTCGAGGAGGTAGGCGCGGGCCTTCTCCGGCAGCTCCCACACCGCCCCCGGCTGGACGGCGATGTCCTGGGCCTCGGTGACGTTCTCCAGCACAGCGATGGGGTTCCCGGACAGCTCCAGGATCATCGAGAGCTGAGACATGGCTCGATTCAGCTCGCGCACCGACTCGCAGATGGCGGGGATGTCGGACACGCCCCAGAACTTCTTGGGCTCGCGCAGGTTGGGGAAGATGACGAAGGGGATGAAGCCGTAGGGGTTGGCCTTCGACTCCACCAGAACGTCGTCGAGCCACAGCTCGAAATCGCGGTCCGTCCAGACTTCGACGACGGTGGATTGTGAGCGCCCGCGAGGGGCGCCCCTACGGGTGGCGGAGGGCTGGATGCCATACAGCATCTGCACCTCGTCGGCCGAGAGCTGGTAGCGGCTGGCCACCCGCCAGACGCGGCTGACGTCGTCGCCCAGCCACCAGACGAACAGCCCCTGGACGTCGGGGGCGGCCACCCGCACTCGTCGCTCCAGGGGGTCCCAGGTGACCTTGAAGGCGGCGTCGCCCAGGATGGAGCAGTCGATCTCGGTGTCGAAGTCCAGTTGCTCCAGGTTGTTGGCCTCGGACGCCTCGCGCAGGGCGGCCTCGGCGTGGCGGGCGGCCTCGGCGGCCTGGGGCGAGCCGTCCACAGGGTCGACAGCGAGGCCCAGGCCGCTCATCACGTAGGCGGCCGTCTTGTCGATGAGGGTCTTGGCGTAGTTGAAGGTGAGGCGGCGCTCGCGGCGGCGAGCCGGCTCGGCCCACTGCGTCCCCTGATAGAAGTCCAGGTTGTCGCGATAGGCCTTTAGCCGCCCCAGGTCGAGGCGGATGAGCTGCTGGGGAAAGGCCAACGTTTGAGCGCTAGAGGTCATGGTCAATCCTCCTTCTAGCCCCGACCTGTCGGGGCAGCTACATTCCTTGACCCTTCCTCAGGATGCGGAATACGGTGCGGCGGGAGACGCCGTAGCGCCGGGCCAGCGTCTCCACCGCCAGGCCCTGCCGTCGCCGCAGATGGAGGATCTCGCGGTCGCGGCCGAGGTTGAGGAGGGCGCGGGCCCCGCCGGGCTCGTCGTAGCGGCAGCGGGGCAGAGGGCAGGCCAGGCAGGACGAATAGAGGTCGCACCCCTCGTCCCGATAGTGGGTGGACTCCGGCAGGGCGTCCTGGCGCACCCTTTTCTGGCTGGGCAGGTCCACAACGGCGCTAGTTGTGGTGTTCATGGTCAGGGCTCTCACTGCTCTTCATTCCATCGCCTCTTTGTTTTGAGGCCTGAAGGCCTTAAAGAAGATAGATTTCCCCGCGGATTAAAATCCGCGGCTTGGACGGAAGCTGCGGGTTTCTCCGCCAGAGGCGGATCCGCCTTCGGCGGAAACCCGCAGAGATCAACCAAATTGTCGATGGCCATAAGGCCTCCGCTACAATGCAAGGTCCTGGCGAACTCGACCCCGCGCAGCGCGGGGCCGCACCTCCTGGGCCGCCTCCACCAGCAGGGCCAGGCTCATCAGGTAATCGTCGTGCCCCTCTGAGGGGTCGACGAAGAAGCTCATGGTGCGGTTGGGGCGATAGGCCA
>JAUYDU010000351.1 GCA_030691665.1 Chloroflexota bacterium | reverse complement strand
AATGGATCGCCCAATGGTCGGCTGCCGGGCCGGGCATAGAACCCTTCAGTCAGCCCTCGGACGTAGCCTTGAGCGCAGATGGTAACTATCTCTGGGTGGTAGATGCAGGATCGGGCTGGCTCTATCGCTTCAGCCTGGCAGGGGAGTTGGTGGCCGCGGTAAACATCGCTCGCTACGGCGTCTTTAGTCCCAGGGGGCTGGCGGTGGACGTCAATGAGAATCTTTACGTAGCAGATACGGGCAATGGCCGGGTGCTCAAGCTGGATGCAACCGGCAAATTACAGGCCCAGTGGGGCAAGCGCGGATCATCGCCTGGGGAGTTTCTGGAGCCTCTGGGCATCGTTGTAGATGGCAATGCCCTATACGTGGCTGATACAGGCAACCAGCGGGTGCAAAAGCTGACCCTGGATGGACGGCCATTGGGACAGTGGCCCGTGTCCGGCGGCGTCTCTCATATGGCTACCGATGGCCGGGGCCGGCTGTACGTGAGCGATCCTCAGAATAGCCAAATCTGGGTGCTTACTACCGATGGGAACAGCGTGGGACGTATTGGGGGGCAAGAGGGCGCCGCCTCTATCTGCCGGTCGCCCCGAGGACTGGCCGTAGACAAAGAGAACCGCCTGTGGGTAGTAGGCGAGAGCCAGTTGGCGCACTATCGGCTGGCGAGGAAGTAACGAAGGGAGTCACATGTCTGTGTCCCAGAAGCATACAGCAGAGGAGACGGTGGTGCGCTGCGTGTGCTGCCACTCTCAGAAGTATCAGGTGCTCTACGAAGACAACCATCAGACGGGGGTGCCATCGTCTGCCCTGGCTGCCTACTCCATCAGCAGCCGGCAGTTCGGTCGGCATGGGCGATTGGTTCGCTGTCAGAAATGTGGGCTGGTGTACATGAATCCGCGCCCCACGCAGCAGGCGCTCCTGGACTCTTACGGTGCCATGGTGGACGAGTATTATCTGGTAGAGGAATCGGCAAGACTGGCCACGCTAGAGCACACGCTGCGCACGATTGAACCTTTGGCAAAGGGACGACTCCTGGAGGTAGGTTGCGCCACCGGGTATTTCTTGAAGATCGCCCGGGAGCATGGCTGGGAGGTGCTAGGGGTAGAACCGTGCCGCTGGGCCGCCGACCTGGCAAGCCAACGCTTTGGGCTGCCCGTCTTACCGGGAACGCTAGAGTCTGCGGCTCTCCCAGACAACCATTTTGATGTCGTTGCCATGCTAGACCTGATAGAGCACCTGCACGATCCCCTCACTACCCTGGCCCGGGCGCATCACGTCTTGCGGGATGGCGGACTGTTGGTGATGAGCACGCCCAATGTGGGTAGCCTCTTGGCAGGCCTTCTGCGCGGCCGGTGGTGGTGCATTATGGATGAACATCTTAACTACTTCTCACCCAAGACCATGGGCCTGATCCTTCAGAAAACGGGCTTTTCCCTACTCAAGGTGCAGTCCTACCCGCGCAGTTTCAGCCTGGGATATTGGACCGACCGCATTTACCGATGGAACAGACCTCTAGGAGGCGTTCTGAGTGGCGTAGTGGGTGCCTTCAACCTGCAACAACGCTCCTTGTGGTTGGACCTCCATGATCAAATGATGGTCATTGTCCGGAAGGATACACCCTCTGAAACAACACCAGAGCGGGCTTGAGGAAGATATGAGTGCATCTAAAGTCATCGTGGTCATGCCGGCCTACAATGCCGCCATGACCCTGGAAAGAACCTACCGCGATGTCCCCCGGCGTGGTGGACGAGGTCATCCTGGTGGACGACGTGAGCCGGGATGAGCCCGTGGAGGTGACCCCGCGCCTGGGACGCAAGGTGGTCATTAGCGTTCAGAACAAAGGTTATGGCGGCGACCAAAAGACCTGCTTCATGGGTCGGCAACTCAATCGTAACGTTGGATGTCAGAACTTGTTGCGGCCGGTATAGCAAAGAGCAAGTCCTCACGTCCGTCTTTGTGCGATTACTTGACTATGCGATCATCCGACAGTCCATCTTCCCGTTCCCTTTCGCATGCCGCCTGGGCGCGTTTGCGGCGAAACCGCGCTGCCCTGTTCGGCCTGATCGTGGCCCTGACCATGCTGCTCACCGGCTTGTTCGCCCCCGTGCTGGCCCCCCACAGCTACAGTGACCAGAACCTGGATGCCGTGGAGGCTCCGCCCAGTCTGCAGCACCCGTTTGGCACCGATGAGCTGGGCAGGGACATGCTGAGCCGCGTCATCTGGGGCGCCCGCACGGCCAGTCTGGTGGCGGTGGTGGTGATGGCGATCACGGTGTCCTTGGGTCTGCTGCTGGGGGCCGCGGCGGCCTACCTGGGCGGCTGGGTGGACACCGTGGTCATGCGCACCTGTGACCTGCTATTCGCATTTCCCGGGATGTTGTTTGCGTTGTTTGTGGCCGCCACGGTGAAGCCGACGGTGCTGGAGGTAGTGAAGGGCTGGGAGGCCACCCTGGGCTGGCGGGGGCTTACCAGCATGGGGCTGGTGGACTACCTGGTGGTCCTGATGGCGCTCTCCCTCATCGGCTGGCCTGGGATGGCTCGGCTGGTGCGCGGCCAGGTTCTCTCGCTGCGGGAGAAGGAGTTCGTGGAGGCTGCCCGGGCGATGGGCGCCTCCGACTGGCGCATCATCCGGAAGCACCTGCTGGCGAACGCCCTGGGTCCCATCATCGTGGCTATATCGTTGGGAATGGGCGGCACCATCCTCTCCGAGTCCACGCTCAGTTTCTTGGGCATCGGCATCCAGCCGCCATTTCCCAGTTGGGGCGCCATGATCTACGAGAACTACAGCTTCTGGCGCACCACCCCGCACCTGGTCCTGGTGCCCGGAGGTGTGCTGGCCCTGGTGGTCTTTGCCTTCAATTTCCTGGGTGATGGACTGGTGGACGCGCTGAATCCGCGCCGACAATAGGCCCGCCGGCCGTCCCTCTGCGATGCTT
>JAUYDU010000338.1 GCA_030691665.1 Chloroflexota bacterium | reverse complement strand
ACACCACCACAACCACCCGCCGCCAGACGGAGCTCGAGCCTTCGGCCGGCTCCCAGCCGCCGTAGCCCGCCGCCTCCGACAGGTCGTAGTCAGGGTGGCTGGGGTCGTTGGGGTCTAGCTCCCAGGTCGTCCCCTCTTCGTCGACGAAGCCTGTGTCGGACCCTTCCCGGTCGCTCTCGCCTTCCTCGCCCCGCTGCCGCTCCTGCATGGCCCCCCCAGTCTTAGTGGTCGCACCCTGGGTATACCGCGCAGGAGGCGGGCCTGTCAACCGGCAGGCCCGGCCACGACTGATTCACGGCTGGTGGGTGAGTTCTGTACCCCCGCCTGATGGTCGTTAAGAGAATAAAGGCTCAGGCCCGGCATAGCGCCATGTAGCGGAAGCCTTTAGGCTTCCACCCCATGTCATGGAGGCCTGAAGGCCTCCGCTACTTCCCGATGCCGCACCCTTCAGGGGGCGGTGTTGAAAGGCCAACCCACCAATTATGGGCCGATCATAGACGGCTCGCCCTACAGCCCGCTGAACCCCTGCCACTCGTGCAGGTTGAACACGATCGCCTTGACCCGCGTCATCGCCTCGATGCTGTAACGCACCCCCTGGGCGCCCATGCCCGAGGCCTTGACGCCGATGAAGGGGAAGTGGTCGGGCCCCCGCGCCGACTTGCCGTTGATCTGGACGCTGCCCA
This sequence comes from Chloroflexota bacterium, assembly GCA_030691665.1. Lineage (GTDB taxonomy): Bacteria > Chloroflexota > Dehalococcoidia > SM23-28-2 > SM23-28-2 > JAUYDU01. Next base: position 10,252 of record JAUYDU010000338.1, on the reverse strand, counting down.
CCTCCAACTGGTGGGCGATCCCCAGGGCGGCGTCGATGTTGCGAGTGAAGATCGCGCTCTGGAGCCCGTACTCCGACTGATTGGCCAGCCGCACCGCCTCCGCCGCGTCCTTTACGCGGATGATCGGCAGTACCGGCCCGAACTGCTCCTCCCAGGCCAGGCGCATGTCGGCCGTCACCTCATCGATCACCGTCGGCCAGAGCAGGTTCTTCTCCCGGCGGTTGCCCACCAGCAGCTTCGCCCCCTTGGCCAGGGCATCGTCGATCAACTCCTGGACGAACTCCGCCGCCTCCTGGCTGATCATCGGCGTGACGAAAGCGTCATCCTCAGGGTTGCCCACGCTCAGCTTCTCCACCTTCGGCACGATGTGCTTCAGCAGGAGCCAGGCGGCGTCATCCGTCACCAGCACTCGCTTCATCGCCGTGCAGCGCTGTCCCGAGTAGGCGAAGGCGCCGCTGACGATCTCCTTGGCCGCCAGCTCCATGTCGGCGTCGTTCAGGACGATGGCCGCGTCCTTACCCCCCAGCTCCATGAGCATCGGCACCATCCCTGTCACCTTGCCCAGCCGCCAGCCGATGGTGGACGAGCCAGTGAAGGTGATCATGTTCACCAGCGGGTGAGTGGTCAGGTAGTCGCCGATCTCGGAGCCCCGGCCGGTCACCACCTGCATCACCCCCGGCGGGAAGCCCGCCTCCTGGAAGATCGCCGTCAGGTAGATGCCGCTGACAGACCCCTGCGTGGGCGGCTTCAGCACCACGCTATTGCCGCAGATCAGGCCGGGTGCGATCTTGGACACGGCCAGGTTCACCGGGTAGTTGAAGGGCGGTATCGCCAGCACGACCCCCAGGGGCACCCTGAAGGTGAGGGCCACCTTGTTGCGGGCAAAGGGGGCGAAGGCGTCACCCCGCATCATCTCCCCGTGCATGCGCCGGCCCTCCTCGGCGGTGAAGCGCAGGTACTGGGCCGACCGGGTAGCCTCCTCGCGGGCGTCCTTACGGTTCTTGGCGATCTCCCACCCCAGCAGATCTACCAGGGTGTCGGCGTGGCGCTCCATCAGGTCGGCGGCCCGGTACAGACAGGCCACCCGCTCCTCCAGGCCGGCCTCGGCCCAGCCCTTCTGGGCCTCGTGTGCCCGCTGGAACACCTCGTCGATCGTCTCCGTGCTCAGGGCCGGCACCAGGCCCACCAGGGAGCCGTCCACCGGCGAGTGGATGGCGATAGTGCGATCGCCGTCGTAGGACACCCACTGGCCGTCACGCAGAAACTTCAGCCGGGTATCGCCATCGGTGACGGCGGCGAAGATGCCCTCCCGTGGCAAACTGATCGTTCTCTCCATGTCTGCTACCTCCCAACCTCCAGAGATGAATGCAAACTTCTTATCATAGATAACTGCGAAAGTCAACTCCTGGCATGGGGAAAATGATGCCGCCGCCCGCGGCGCGGGGGCTCTGGCGGGGGCTCTGGCTGGGGCTGGTCGCTAGGGGTAGCGACCTAGCGTCAATTCGCCTGCGCCCCGGCAACCGTAGGGGCGCAGCACGCTGCGCCGCTTCTGCTTGCGCCTCCGTCCCCGCTAACCTAGTATTGGGCCAGGCCGCAGGAGCCTGTCCTGAGCGCAGCGAAGGATTCCCGCGGTCGACTGGCAGCGCACACCTATGCCAAAGTCCCACCCACAGCCGCAGCGCCCCTTCCTGGAGGGAGGCCGCCCCCTCGCTTTCGCCCATCGCGGCGGCAGCAAACTCTGGCCCGAAAACACGATGCTCGCCTTCCAGGGCGCAGTCCAGCTCGGATACCGCTACCTGGAAACGGACCTCCATACCACCCGCGACGGCGTGCTGGTCACCATCCACGACGAGACCGTGGACCGCATCACCAACGGCTCTGGCCCCGTCCACGCCCTAACCCTGGCCGAGCTGAAACGGCTCGATGCTGGCTACCGCTTCTCCCCAGACGCAGGTCAGACCTTTCCCTTCCGCGGCCAGGGAGCCACCGTCCCCACCCTGGCCGAAGTTGTGGCAGCCTTCCCCGATGTCCGCCTCAACGTCGACATGAAGCAGAGGCAGCCTTCCCTGGTCGAGGCCCTGGTTAGCTTTATCGAGGGACACGACTTCCACCAGCGCATCCTGGTGGCCTCCTTCCACGACCAGCCCCTGCGAGAGTTCCGCCGGCGGACAAACGGCCGCGTGGCTACCTCCGCCGCTAGTTGGGAGACGCGCCTCTTCTGGCTGGCCGCTCGCCTGGGCCTGACGCGCCTCCTCCGCCCCGCCTACGATGCCCTTCAGGTTCCCTCCCGCGAGGGACGGCTTACCGTGGTGGACCGCCGATTCGTCCAGGCTGCCCACCGCCTCGGCCTTCAGGTGCACGTGTGGACGGTGGACGAGCCCCAGGAGATGCGGCGCCTTCTCCACCTGGGGGTGGACGGCCTGATGACCGACAGGCCGGACCTCCTCCTCGACGTCCTCCAATCCCAGGAATGACACCGCCCCCCACCAGGGGGCGGCACCACGTCGGAAGTCTTATGGTCGGGGCGACTGGATTTGAACCAGCGACCTCCTGAACCCCATTCAAGCCACGACCGTCCTAACCCGTGTCAGTGCGTCGCTTTCTGACCGCTTTCGTATCTGTTTTCAGCCCTCACGCCCGCCCGCCATGACAGCCTATGACACCCCGTTGCAAACGGTTGGTTTGCAATTCGCCAAAACCGTTGACACAAGGACACGGCGGGTCTAGAATCCGTGGAAAAGTACGAAGGATGCTGATTAATCGAGGTGACTGAATGAGCAACAACATCTGGCTCGTGATTATCGTTATATTCATCGTCCTCGTCCTCCTGGGTGTGGTGAGTATCACAATCCGATGACGTAGGCACTGAGCCAGTTCTTTCAGGCCAGCGGCGCGGCGCCCTGGTGCCACACGGCCCGAACGTCTACCCGCGTAGACCTTTACCCGACCGGCAGCCTGGGGTGCAGCTTCCGCCCAGGACATCCTCGACCATGACCTCGCCATCGACGGCAATCAAAACGAACGTAGTAAGAAAGGAATCAGACAAATGCGCATCAACAACCTACTATTGACGATTGCCCTGTCGCTGCTGATCACCATCACAGCGGCCTTCGCGGTGGGCGCCATAGCGCAGACCGCGCCAGGACTGGGTTCAGCGGCGAGCTTCGCGGTTCTGGGTGGCACGACGGTGACCAATACCGGCCCGACCACCATCTTCGGAGACCTGGGCGTCAGCCCAGGTAGCGCGATCACTGGCTTTCCTCCGGGGAGCGTGACCGGAGGAGCAACACACGCAGCGGATGCGGTCGCGCTTCAGGCCCAGAGTGATGTCACCACTGCCTACCTTGCTCTAGCAGGCCAGGCCTGCACCGCCGATGTTACTGGTCAGGATCTGGGTGGCAAGACGCTCATCGAGGGCGTCTATTGTTCTACGTCGTCGTCGCAGTTGACGGGAACACTCACTCTCGACGCCCAAGGCAACGCCGATGCGGTCTTCATTTTCAAGATGGTGAGCAAACTCACGACCGCAAGCGCCTCGTCTGTCCTGGTGATCAATGGCGGTACAGCCTGCAACGTGTTTTGGCAGGTCGGCAGCTCGGCGACTCTCGGCACAACCACTCAGTTCGTAGGAAATATTCTCGCACTCACAAGCATCGCCCTGCAAAACGGCGCGAGCGTGTCTGGTAGCGTCCTGGCGCGAAATGGTGCAGTGACGATGGATAACAACAACGTCTCCATCCTGGGCTGCCCCGGTGCACCGGCGACCCCAAGCGTGACCGCGACCCCGACGGGCACGCCGTCACCCACGCCCACGCCCACGCCGACGGTCACCGGCACGCCCACGGTGACGGGCACACCGACGGCGACGGGGACGCCCCCGGCCACAGGCACGCCGGCGAAGACAGCGACGCCTACTCCTACGCTGACGCCTGTGCCGACCGAGACGCCTACAGTCACGCCGACAGCCAGCCCGACCCCGCCGCCTGCGACGCCGAGCGCGCCGCCCATCACGGGGGGCGGCTCCACTCCGATCCTGGGCGCGGGCGCGGGAGAAGGGCACGGATGGCCCTTGGCCATGATCGTCCTAGGCCTGCTTGGGATAGCGGCTGGGGTCGGGCTTGCTACGAGGAGCGAGGTGAACATGATAGACCGCTGACTGACCGGAAGAGGGCTGGTCGGGGCGACTGGATTTCAACCAGCGACCTCCTGAACCTCATTCAGGGCAGCGGAATTAGCCCTTCGGACGCTCGTATCGTATCTGAAATCCGTCCTGTGTCAAGACGATTCAGGTGGCGGAACTTTGCGCCGGTGTTGGCCGCCTGAATCCAGGCTCGGTTCTGGAAACCCACTTGGGTTGTTACCGTAGTTCCGCACGAATCGCGATGTCGGGGCATCTCTGGCAGACCGAGTACTGGCTCTCCTGACACTAAACCCACTTAGTATTAGTTCTTGCTTGGCTGGGCACAATCAGACGCAGGGGTGGTAGGTGCAGGGAATGGCCGGGCCAGCGCCTTGGAATGCTGCTGCCGCAAGGTGCTGCAGGCGGCTCTGGCGTAGTGGTGTAGCGGGTACAGCGCGACTCCTAGACGGATATGCCCGTGGCCTTCCTCCGTCTCGCCCGCTCGGGGGCATCTAGGATAATCTTGCGCAGGCGGATGTTGCGTGGCGTCACCTCAAGGCACTCGTCCTCGCGGATCAACTCCAGCGCCTGCTCGAGGGACAGATGCCTGTGGGGAATGAGCTTCTGCGTCTCGTCGGCCGTGGACGAGCGGATGTTCGTCTGCTTCTTCTCCTTTCCGGCGTTCACGTCCATATCTTCGGGCCGGGCGTTCTCGCCGATGATCATCCCCTCATAGACGTCAACACCCGGGCCCACGAACAGCATGCCCCGCTCCTGGAGGTTCAGGAGGGCGTAGATCGCCGTCTGGCCGCGGCGGTCCGCTACCAAGGCGCCCGTCGGACGCGTCCCGAGCTCGCCGTGCCATGGTTCGTACCCCTCAAAAACGTGGTGCAATATGCCCGTTCCCCTCGTCTCGGTCCTGAACTCCGTGTGGAAGCCGATGAGTCCTCGCGCCGGCGCGAGGTGCTCCATCCTCACCCAGCCCGTCCCGTGGTTCACCATCTGCTCCATCCGGCCCCTTCGCATCGCCAGAAGCTGGGTTACCACCCCCAGGTAGCCTTCCGGGATATCGATGGCCACCCGCTCGATGGGTTCGCAGAGCTTCCCGTCTATGGCCCTCGTCACCACCTGCGGCTTCCCCACCGTGATCTCGTAGCCCTCCCGTCTCATGGTCTCCACCAGGATCGCCAGCTGGAGCTCGCCGCGGCCCTGAACCTCCCAGGTATCGGGCCTCTCCGTGGGCTGGACCCTGATCGATACGTTTCCCACCACCTCGGCGTCCAGGCGGTTCTTCACGAGCCGCGCCGTCAGCTTGTCCCCATCCTGCCCGGCAAGAGGCGAGGTGTTGATGCCGATGGTCATGGACATACTTGGTTCATCGACCCTAATTACGGGGAGGGGTCGGGGGTCTTCCGGGTCGGTCAGCGTATCCCAGATGGTAACGTCGGGAAGGCCGGCGACGGCGATGATCTCTCCCGGCCCAGCTTCCGCCACTGCCACACGCTCCAGGGCCTCTGTCACGTAGAGCTCCGTAACCTTCATCGGCTCGATGCTGCCGTCCGCCCGGCACCAGGCTATGGCCTGGCCTTTCTTGATCGTGCCGTGATGGACGCGGCACAGCGCCAGCCGGCCGAGGTAGGGCGAGGCGTCCAGGTTGGTGACGAGCGCCTGAAGGGGATAGCCTTCATCATAGCGGGGCGCGGGAATGTAATCGAGCAGCAACTGGAAGAGTGGCTGGAGACTACTCCCAGGCGTCGAGGGGTCGAGCGAAGCCTGCCCGTTGCGCGCGTCGCAGTACACGATGGGGAACTCGATCTGTTCCTCATCGGCATCGAGGTCCAGAAACAGCTCGTACACCTCGTTGACGACTTCCCGGATGCGCGCGTCCGGCCGGTCGATCTTGTTTATCACCAGGATGATAGGGAGTCGTCGCTCCAGCGCCTTCCTCAGCACGAAGCGGGTCTGGGGCAGCGGGCCCTCGCTGGCGTCCACCAGCAGCAACGCACCGTCGACCATCGTCAGTCCACGCTCGACCTCACCGCCGAAGTCGGCGTGGCCCGGGGTATCGACTATGTTGATCTTCACTCCCCGGTACGGCACCGCCGTGTTCTTGGCCAGGATGGTGATCCCCTTCTCCCGCTCCAGCTCCATCGAGTCCATGACCCGTTCAGCCACGTCCTGGTGCGCCCCGAAGACGCCGGACTGCCAGAGCATGGCGTCCACGAGGGTGGTCTTCCCATGGTCCACATGAGCGATGATTGCTATGTTTCGGATGTCATCTCTTTTGCGCATTGCTTCTTCCTTTTCGCACAGGCTCTATTGTATGAGGGGCGGACAACGAAGGCACATCATCAGTTCAACGCCGCACGGCCCTACTTTGAGGGAGACCGGTGGGGGGCTAACCACGCGTACCCAGAATGGCTCCGGTCTAAGCGGGTGGAACTAAGCCTAGCGCGCTCAGAAGGGGAATGGTCGGGGCGACTGGATTCGAACCAGCGACCTCCTGAACCCCATTCAGGTGCGCTACCAGACTGCGCTACGCCCCGACCGAAACAGATACTACCACAGGGCATCCAGTCCCTCAAGAGCCCGACCGTCGGGCGCGAATCGCACCTGATTCGCAAAATCGGTAACGCTGCGCCGTCCCCAACGTCATTATCTGCAGTGGGGGTGGCGGTGCAACGTTTTTCTGGCCTGCGGGTCGCCGTCAAGGACTTCCTGGCCGACAAGCGCCTGGCTGGCCTCTCGCCGCGTTCGCTTGAGTTCTACCAGCTACATCTAGGGACGCTGGTGGAGTTCTTAGAAGGTGTCGGCTTGACACGGCTGGAGGACGTGACTGTTCATCAGCTGAGGCAATACCTGGCCCACTGGCAGCCGCGGCTTAAGCCCATGTCCCTGGATGCGAAGTGGCGGGCGGCCAGCATCCACGACCTTAGGAGCATCTGGATCGACCCGCCGAGGCGGGCCGCCTTCCTTGACGAACTGCGGGAGCAGAGCGTGCGCCCAGAGGTGCTGGCCAAACTCATCGAGAGACCCGACGCCGACACCTTCGACGTCCTGGCGTCGGTGGCCTTTGCGGCACCAGTGCTGAGCCGCGACGAGCGGGCCAAGGCGGTGGAGAACCTCGGGCAGCGGTTCCTCAACGCGTTCGGGCCGGACGCCCGCGAGGTCCTCCTGGCGCTGCTGGAGAAGTACAGCCTGGCCGGCATTGAGGAGTTGCGGCCGGAGGTGTTCCATATTCCGCCCTTCGACCGGATGGGCTATGCTGCGGGCGTGACGGCACGCTTCGGTGGCCCCGAACGTCTGCGGACGGCCATGGACCGTCTCCAGAAGGAGATTTACTTAGCTGAGGTGGTGGCATGACCCGCGAGGCCCTGGGCAACAACATCTGGCGCGCCTGTGACATCATGCGCCGTGACGACGGCACCACCGGCATCATGGAGTATATGGAGCAGCTCTCCTGGCTGCTCTTCCTCAAGGCCTTCGAGGGCCTCGTGCCCTTTGATCGTCCCATATGGGTGGATGTACGAAAATCCGGCAGGCAGCCAGGGCACGGAGCCGAGTCAAAGAGGGCGTGATGGAGGTTGAGCCGTGGACCAGATGCGACCGGCGATTATGAGGCCGTTACCACCTCCTGGTCCAGGTAGTTGTCTTTTGGGCCACCCTCGGGTGGGGTCTCCGGCGGGGCTCCGAGACGTTGGCGCAGGTCAGCCAGCTTACCCTCGATATCGATGACTTCCAGAAGGCTGCCCTTCTGTCGCTCGAGCAACTCGAGCATAGCCTGGAGGTAGTCGCGCTGCGCGGCCAGATCAGCGTGTTCGTTATCCAACCGCTTGAGGTACTCTCGGAGCAGGCCCGACGACCGATGTGACCGCCGCCTGTCGGTGTCGTGCGCTGTGCGTTGGCTTTGCATGGGTGCCCTCCTTCCCCCGATATCTCAGGAGCACTTTGACCTTCATGACCGGCTCGCCGATCTCCCAGCGCAACAATTTCGGAATCTTCGGCATCGCTGCGCCAGGAATTTACGCTTCCTAGATGCGCCGCAATCGCGGGCGGGGGAGTTCCTCCGTCAGATGTTGCACCAGTGCTCGCAGGAACCTGGGACTTCTCTCCCTGGTGAGGGGATGGCCGTGCTCGCGGTGCCAGAACAGGGTGCTCAGCCTCATCTCGGCGAAGATCTCGTACATTGCCTCCGAGGAAAAATCCTTAGACTCCCGGCATACGTCCAGCACGGCAGGAAAGAGCATGTGCAGCGCACAGACGCCCCAGGCCTTCTGGATGCTGGACTGCTGGGGTTCAGCGAAAGCCCCCGGCCATCGGGCCTTCAGAGCAGACCAATAGTTCACCAGCAGTTGAGCCACCTCAAGATCGCTCAGACGTCTCACGAAATCGTCCCGTAGCACCGGTTGGAGCGAAGCAACCAATGAGTGCTGACCAATGAGGTGCCTAGAGCCCCGCTTCTCACCGGGGATCCACACCGCGCCGAACCACGGGCTCTCCGGGGACTTGCGAAGGAAGTCAGCGATCTCCGTCGCCCTTGCCCGCAGATAGCTGCGCTCCCCCATCGTCTCGATGAGGCCAACCCCCTCCACCTCTCGCATAGAAACAAGGTGGCGGTCCACTATGTCGGTCGGCACCCCTTTCTGGCGGGTATTCACAACGTGGAAGCAGCGCATCTCGGCGTAGTCCTCGATCCCCTCCAGGATCGTCACCGGCAGAGGGTACGCCTTGGCCCACTTTAGTCTATCTTTCGTGAAAGCCCGCTGAATACCGAACAGGCGATGCTGACCATCCACTACCCACAAGGTCACCGCAGCCGGAATGACTAGCTCACCCCACTCGCCAGCAGGGCCGGCCTGGCCCTTGACTTCGAAGCCGGCTCGGTCGGGGCGGCGGATACACAGCAAGATAGAGGTCGGCAGCAGGCCTTCCTCCTGGCGCAAGAAAGCAGATACCTGCTTCAATCGGGCCCGGGTGAGAGGCCGCTGGTAGCCCCAAGGAGTGTCCTCTCGGAAGCAATCAACCTTGCACTGCGCCAGGATCTGACCCGCGGGAAGAACCGTGACGTAGAGAGCTACGTCTTCCTGCTTCTGATGAAAGCGTATGGCTTGGACGCTGATGGTCATGATGGCCCGCTTCCTAGCTTTTCCAGGCTGACCGCCAGTACGTTGTTGGTGTAGGTCTTGGTCAATGTGTCGACCCTGACTTCCGCTGGGAGGACGACTTCTTCGTGATACCTTTCTTCAGGTCCCTGGGCAGAAAGGGTAAGCCTATCCCTGGCTACACTCAGAACGATGTCTTCTTCTCTAACGCCCACCAGCTCGGCAACAACATCTATGCGATCTTCCTCGTCGAAGACGTCCACCAGCACCCCCGTTCTGGCCTCCTCCGCTACCCGCGGCGGGCCAATGACCCACCAACTAAACAGGACCTTCTCCCCTGTAACGGGATCAACCCTGGACCTTCGAAAGGCCAGTATCGGGTTGCCGGCTATTCGTTCGGCGGTGGGGTTTATGACTCCCCTTATCTTGAGGAGAACGTCCATGTGGGTGGGAGCTCCTATCAACTCCGCTAGCTCGTCAATCGTGGCGTGTCTGGTTTCCCAAAGATAGCCGACTATCGCCCTGCCTTGGGGGTCTAGCTCCTGCATCACCCTGTCCAGAGTTTCCTGGTCGATCTCCAGTAGAGTCATCTCGAAGAGCTTTTTCCGCCATACCTCCAGGTCGCGCATGACGATCCACGCTTTCGATGCCCTTCGGACTGTCGGGTGCTGGTATCCTACGACAATGACATCCCTTTCCCTGCCGGCAGCATACCTCGCTCTTTCCACTGCGATGGTCTTTATATCGCTCAGTGGCGCCTCGAACACGACGCCTGCCGGGACAAAGAATACCAATCTCTCAGTGGTTAGGTAGAAATGACCAAGTTTCCAGGCCGAGCGTGTGTTGTCTTTGTATCCACCCTGAGAACGGAGGACGATGTGCTCATCGCCCGCTAGCGGCGGCTCTAAGGGGCTTCTGGTGGCTCTCACTGCTGCTGCCGTCCGTTCTTCCGTTTACCTATGTAGGGCCTTGACCAGCTTCTCCAGCTCTTCCGTTCTCGACTCGATCTCCTTGCTATCGCCGCTGGCCA
>JAUYDU010000472.1 GCA_030691665.1 Chloroflexota bacterium | reverse complement strand
TTGCTCTGCCGTCACCGGCGCTGGCCCAGCGTAGCGGCATCTCTCCAGAGCGTCGGCCACTCGCTCCATGCCAGTCGAGGTAAGGCGATAGCGATAGTTACCGGCCATGGCGTTGCTTGAGCTGACCATCTCGCACAGGTGGTCATCAGCGAGCATAGCCAGGACCTCTTGGACGATGGCCGCCGGCAAAGCCATCCTCTCGGTCACATGAGTGGCCGCGGGCAGCCCCGCGTAGTGGATGGTCTTCAGGGCGAGGTCGATGAGAAAGGCGCGCGACAGGCCAGTGTCAGGGAGTGTCCGCGGCTGGGCAGGCAGAAACGGGGCTATCTCCCCCTCTTCCTCGGCCGTCTCGGTCAGGAAAGACTGCCCGCCATTCGACTCCTCGATCGGCCGTGGCGAGGGGGGCGGAGCCGGTTCCGCCTCTCTGTCAGCAGGGAATAGCTCGTCATCTCGGAAGCGGTCGTCAGGGAATTCCACCCTCAATGCCTCCTCTATTGAGCCATCGGGCAAGACAAACGCAATCTCCGCCTCCGGCGGGATACGTCGGGGGCCTCGATAGAAGAGACGTTGAAGCACCAGCAACGTTACAGTGGGGGTGGGGAATTCGCCGTGACTGGTTCATGATTGGTGGCTTCTCACCTCCCGGGTTCACACACGACCCCAGCCTGAAGGCTGGGGTATGGGGAGGCGAATCTATGCCCCCGCCTTGAGGCCTTAAACAAAATAGGTTTCCCCGCGGATTAAAATCCGCGGCTTGGACGGAAGCTGCGGGTTTTAACCCGCAGAGAGCCATCAAATAGTTGATGACCTTGAGGCGGGGGTAAAGAGTCTACCCACCAACGGCGAACCAGTTGGAATTCGCCTCCCGCTTGCCAAGTCCTGGGCAGGGTGGTATCTTCCTGCCATCACGGAGATGCCCATGCAGACAGGCGTGAGCTACTTCAGCGGCCGCACCCTCCGCCATGTCCGAGCCGACCTCGCCGACATGGTCGACCATCACTGCACCTACGTCGTCCACTGTCTCACCGAGACCGACCTCGTTTTCTATCGCGGCACCATGCGCGACATCGTCCAGGCTACCCACGAGGCGGGGCTCCAGGCCTGGCTCGACCCCTGGGGCGTGGCCGGCATCTTCAGCGGCGAGACCTTCTCTCGCTTCCCCCTGGATCACCCCGAGGCCTGGCAAGTCCTCTCCGACGGCCGGCGGGTGCCCGCCGCTTGCCCCAACCATCCCGCCACCCGCCAGTTCCTCCGCCAGTGGGCGGAGGCGGCGGCCGCCACCGGCGGCGACGTGCTCTTCTGGGACGAGCCCCACTTCTACCACGGCCTCTGGCGGGGCGACCTCAGCGGAGCCTGGGCCTGTCGCTGCGACGCCTGTCAGGACGCTTTCCGTGAGCGCTTCGGCTATGTCTTGCCCGATCGCTTCGGCGACGAGGTGCGCGCCTTCCGTGAGGCATCCCTCCTCGACCTGCTGTCGGAGCTGTGTCGCCTGGGCCACGCCAAGGGTCTGGTCAACGCCCTCTGCCTGATCCCCACCGGTCTTCGCCAGATGGGCTTCCCCCAGGTTGAGGAGCGATTCGCCCGCCTGCTGAGAAGCGCCGGCCAGCCAGAGGAAGCCCTCGCCTCCCTCCTCCACGTAGGCATCGACGACTGGCAGGCGGCGGCTGCCATCCCTGACCTGGATATCTTCGGCTGCGACCCTTACTGGTACATCTTCGGCACCGACCCCGAGCGCTTCACGCGGGCCTACGGCCAGCGGGCCGCCGAGGCCGCTCGTCGCCACGGGCGCGACCTCCAGCTCTGGGTGCAGGCCTTCTCCGTGCCTGAAGGCCGAGAGGAGGAACTCAGGGTAGGGCTGGCGGTGGCGGCCGAGGTGGGCGCCACCCACGTGGCTGCCTGGAGCTACGAGGGCACGGCCAGCATGTCCCAGATCCGCTGCGCCCGGCCGGAGGTGGTGTGGCGGGTGCTGGGCGAGGCCTTCCGCGAGCTGCGGGCAGCTCGCCACGGCTAACCCGCGGACTCACCAGGCAAATCCTGGGCGAAAAAGCCCTGTCGACACCTTGCCAGGCGGGCAATTTTGTGGTAATTTTCACATAGGCTCCCCTAACCAATTTTGTTAGGCCAAGAAAACAACGGAGCGCAGCTATGCCTACCATCGCCGTCGAGGAGTACCTGGCGGCCATCTATCGCCTTCGGCAGGACGAGGAGCCGGTAACGGTGGCCTCTCTGGCTCGCCATCTCAATCTCAGCCACGCCTCCGTCTCCCTGATGGTGAAACGCCTGACGGAGGAAGGACTTGTGCGGCGGAAAGATGGATGCTTGCACCTGGCGCCTGAGGGAGAACAGTGGGCAGAGGCGGTGGTGCGACGCCATCGGCTGGCCGAGCGCTTCCTCGCCGATGTCCTTCATGTGCCCTGGGATGAGGTACATGGGGAAGCCCATCGCTGGGAGCACGTGCTCTCCCCCGCCGTGGAGGAGCGCATGGACGAGCTGCTAGCCCATCCTGTAGCCTGCCCCCATGGCTACCCACTCCCCGGTCGGGAGGACGAATACCCTGCCAAGGAGCTGCGTCCCCTCTCGGCTGTGCAGGTGGGGCAAAGGGTGGTGGTGGTGCGAGTGCAGCGGGAGGAGCCGGCTTTCCTGCGCTACCTGGCAAGCCTGGGCCTCCTGCCTGGAGCACGGCTGAAGGTGGAGGAGGTGGCGCCCTTTGGCGGGCCCGTCCTGGTGCAGCTGGGGCCGGCCCGCTACGCCCTGGGGCGGGAAGTGGCCTCCCGAATTCTGGTGCAGGGGGTGGACGGCTAGTGCCCTCTTGCCACGGCCCCACAGTGCGGGAGGGGAGGCGCCGGCTTGATGGCTCGCGCCCCCCAGTCATCGCTCTAGCCGGTAACCCCAACGTCGGCAAATCCACCATCTTCAACCGGCTCACGGGCCTTCACGCGACCACCGCCCACTATCCGGGCAAGACGGTGGAGGTGGGCGTCGCTACCGTGAGCATCGAGGGGCGGGAGGTGCGGCTGGTGGACCTGCCAGGCACCTACGGCCTGAGCGCGGCATCCGAGGATCAGTGGGCTGCCCGCCGCGCCGTCCTGGATAGCGAGCCCGACGCCGTGGTGGTCATTGTGGACGCCACCAACCTGGCCCGCAACCTCTACCTCGTGTTGCAGCTTCTGGACCTGGGCCTGCCGGTAGTCGTCGCCCTTAACCTGATGGACCAGGCCCAGCGGGCGGGGCTGCGCACCAACGCCCGACGGCTCGAGCAGCTCCTGAGGGTGCCGGTGGTCCCTACGGTAGCCCACCGCGGCCTGGGGGTGCGAGCATTGATGACGGCGGCCATCCACTGGGCCGGACGGGGAGATATCCCGCCTCCCTGCTACAGCCGCCCGCTGGAAGCCGCCGTCAGTCGATTGGCGGCCGCCCTGGAGCCCCTACGGGCCAGTCTTTTCGGCGGTAGCCTATCTGCCAGGGGCCTGGCCCTCCTACTCCTGGAAGGGGATGAGGAGATCACATCCCTGGTGCAGAAGTCGCCGGAAGGGGCGGACGTTCTTGAGCAGGCTCTGGCCCTCAGAGAGGAGCTTTCTCGGCGTTTCGGCCAGCCGTCGGCCGTAGTGGTGGCCGACGCGCGCCACCGCCTGGCTGCCGCCATCGTCGGTCGCTGTCAGCGCCGCGAGCGGCTGCGGGCCCTGGCGGCGGAGCGACTGTGGCGCTACACGACAGCGAACGCCACGGGCCTACCCATCCTGGCGGCCGTGCTGGTGGGTCTGTTTGCCTTTCTTTTCCAGGTGGGTGGCTTCCTGTCAGAGCGGTTCGACCAGCTCTGGGGCACCTTCGTATCCCCTCTGTTGCAGGAGGGTGTGAGTCTGGTGCTGGGAGCCCACGTGGCTGGTCGAATCCTGTTGTGGGGGGTAGACGCCGGCATCAACGCCTCTCTGGCCGTGGGCATACCCTACGTCCTCACCTTCTACTTTATTCTGGCCCTTCTGGAGGACACCGGCTACCTGAACGCTGCTGCCTTCCTCAGCGATAACCTCATGCGACGACTGGGCCTGCACGGACGGGCCATCCTGCCCCTCATCGCTGGAGCCGGCTGCAACGTACCTGCCGTCATCGGCACCAGGGTTCTGGCCTCGCGGCGGGAGCGCTTCATCGCCTCCACCCTCATCGTTCTCACGCCGTGTAGCGCCCGGACGGCGGTCATCATGGGGTCAGTGGCCCTATTCGTCGGCTGGGGGTCGGCGCTGGCCGTCTACGGCTTGGCCGCCGCCGTCATGGTAGCCGTGGGTTGGGGCCTTCACCGGCTTCTGCCGGGCCGCCCGCCCGGTCTGGTGATGGAGGTGTTCCCCCCCAGGATGCCATCCCTGCGCACCGTCCTCACCAAGACCTGGTTCCGGTTCAAGGACTTCGTATTCCAGGCCACGCCCATCGTCC
>JAUYDU010000208.1 GCA_030691665.1 Chloroflexota bacterium | reverse complement strand
CCCTCTCCTCGTTCTCAAGAGATTAGCACTCGTTGTTTGAGAGTGCTAGCATATTTTTAGCGCAGATGGCTGGAGAGCGCAAGACCCCGATGGGAGATCAGGACGGATTTTTTCTCCTACGTGTCGCTGCGGCCCTTTCTCGCCTTTTACTTAGCCTTTGCCCTTATGCCGACTAGCGGATCTGGCAACGCATAGGAAACAGATAGACAAACGGACGCCCAAGCCCTGAATCCGTTTATCCGAGTTCCGCATCCGTTGACAGAGCCAGCGCCCTTTACAGGACCGTGCCCCGCGGTCGGCGGAACAGGGCGGGGAAGCGCGCCTCGTCCACCCTGAGGATGGCGGCGTACTTGCGGGCGTTCTCCAGGTACTTCTCCTCGCCGGTGCGGCGGTAGAGGTTGAAGTTGTCCAGCATCTTGTCAGCGATAAGGTTCAGGTCGAAGCCCAGGATGTAGCGCTCGCTCGCCTCGTTGAGGGCATCCATGTAGATCTCGAAGTAGTCGGCCAGCTTGGTCAGGGTGCGGCGCTGCTGGGTGAGATCGGCCAGCTTGTGCTGGGCGGCCAATCGATAGCAGGTCTTGCCGGTGCTCACGTAGTAGCTCCGGTCGAGGTAGCGGGACACTCCCCGCCGTCCCCGACGGCCGCCCCGAAGGCTGGCGGAAAAGATGCCGCTGATGAACAGGGCGTTGTCGGCGAACTTGCGGTAGGCCTCGAACAGGTTCTGGAAGTGGGTGAGGCGCTGGGTCTCATCCAGGAGGTCCGACAGGTAGAAGGTGAAGCGCCGCCCTCCCCGCACGATGGGAAAGAGCTCGCGGGTGTACAGGTAGCGGGTGAGCATGCCGCCCAGGTAGTCCAGGACCGAGGCGTCGCGGCTCCCCCTCTCGACATAGAGGACCTTGATCAGAAACAGGTCGAACAGGCTGCCGATAGCGATGTAGCGGATCTCGCCGATGTCGTCATAGAAGACGCTGATGAGCTGATCCACCCGCCGAGCGAAGGCGCGATCGGCCACGTTGATGCCGTCGTTGGCCTGGATGACCTGCTTGAGCTCCTGGACCGCCGTTTCCACGCTCTCAGCCATGGCTGCCACCCGCCGAATCAAAAGAGCCGTTCGCTCACGGCCCAATTCAATCATCATGCCGGGGCTATTATTTTGTCAAGAAGCGCCGCCGCAAGGCCTGGTTTTTTAACCGTATTTCTATCGTTAAATGGATGTTAAATAGATGAAAGCCTGACCTCCGCCGTTGACGTATCGACCGCATCGATGGTAAACTACCCGTACTAGGTAAACTTTTCGGCGCCCAGCGGCAATCGTAGCTGCAGACCTTATGGTCATTCACTATTTGGTTTCTCTCCGCGGGTTAAAACCCGCGGCTTGGGCCAAAGCTGCGGGTTTTAACCCGCAGGGGAGTTTATTCTCTTAATGGCCTTCAGGTCTGCTTCTGGCAGGGCTTGCGCCGGAGGCGCATCCCGCCGCAGGCGGGAAAAGCCCTGCAGCTACAGTGGCTGAGACGGCGAACCCAGGGAGGGGAAGGGAACTTGGCCAAGACCCGCGTCCCATCGGAGTTCATCATCCGCATCGACCACAAGGAGTGCACCCTCTGCGACGCCTGCGTGATTAGCTGCGGCTGGGACGCCCTCTCGCGCGGCACGAACAAGATCATCCCCCACCACGACAAGTGCGTGGACTGCCAGCGCTGCGTCTACGTCTGCCCCACCAACTGCATTACCATCGAGCAGCGAGAGGTGGCCTACAAGGACAACGCCAACTGGACGCCCGACCACCTGAAGGACATCTGGCGCAAGAGCGAGGGCCGGGGCGGCCAGATCAAGGTGGAAGAGCTGCCCTACGTCATCAGCCACCGCCGGGAGTGGCGAGAGCTGGAGCGACGGGAAGAGGAGTTCGTCAGCCACCAGCACTTCGGCGAGCCAGGCTGGCAGGAGGACCACGTGCGGGCCATCCACAAGCAGGCCGAGCAGGGCGGCATGCTCCTCACGGCCATGGGCAGTCCCCTGCCCTACCCGGTCATCTGGGACCACCTGCTCCTGGATGCCTGCCAGGTGACCAACCCCCCCATCGACCCGCTGCGGGAGCCCATGGAGCTGCACACCGTCATCGGTCGCAGCCCCGACCGCGTGGAGGTCGGCCAGGACGGCTCCCTGCGCAGCGAACCGCATCCCACCGTGGTGCTGGAGACGCCCATCGTCTTCGCCGCCATGAGCTTCGGCAGCATCTCCCTCAACGCCCAGAAGAGCCTGGCCATGGCCGCCCAGGAGACGGGCATCCTCTGGAACACCGGCGAGGGCGGCATGGCCGAGGAGCTCCTGCCCTACGCCGATAGAGCCATCGTTCAGTGCGCCAGCGGCCGCTTCGGGGTGAGCCAGAGCTATCTGCGCAACAGCGCCGCCATCGAGATCAAGATCGGCCAGGGGGCCAAGCCGGGCATCGGCGGCCACCTGCCCAGCGAGAAAGTAGTGGAGGAGATCTCCCGCACCCGCATGATCCCCCAGGGCACCGATGCCCTGTCGCCGGCGCCGCACCACGACATCTACTCCATCGAGGACCCGCGCCAGCTCATCTTCGCCCTCAAGGAGGCCAGCGACTACCAGAAGCCGGTGGGGGTGAAGATAGCGGCCGTCCACAACGTGGCGGCCATCGCTTCGGGCATCGTGCGGGCCGGGGCCGACTTCGTCTACATCGACGGCATTCGCGGCGGCAGCGGCGCCACCCCGGCCATCATGCGCGACCACGTGGGCATCCCCATCGAGGTGGCGCTGGCGGCGGTGGACGAGCGCCTGCGCCAGGAGAGCATCCGCCACCAGGCCTCCCTCATCGTCGGCGGCTCCATCCGCGGCGCCGCCGACATCGCCAAGGCCATCGCCCTGGGCGCCGACGCCGTGGGCATCGCCACAGCCGCCCTCATCGTCATGGGCTGCGACGTCTGCCAGAAGTGCTACACCGGCAACTGCTCCTGGGGCATCACCACCCACCGGCCCGAGCTGACCAAGGTGCTCAACCCCAACGTCATGAGCAAGCGCCTGGCCAACCTGATCAGCGCCTGGAGCCTGGAGCTGAAGGAGGTCCTGGGGGCGATGGGCGTGAACGCCATCGAGAGCCTGCGGGGCAATCGCGACCGCCTGCGGGGCATCGGCCTCGACCCCAGCACGCTGGAGGTGCTGGGGGTCAAGCCGGCTGGACGGTAGCCAG
>JAUYDU010000019.1 GCA_030691665.1 Chloroflexota bacterium | reverse complement strand
CCGCAGCGGCCGTCCGCGGGCGGGCAGCCGGCGAGTGTTCCTGAGCACTTGCCCGCCGTTTCTACCCCTCACCAAGTCGGCCATTACCTACCTGTTCGCTCGTGCCTTTGCGAGGACAGGCGTGTCCTCGCCCCACCACGGCAGTCACGCCCTGCGTCATGCCTGAGCCACGCGCATGCTTGGCGAGGGGAGGCCGCTCAAGACCATCGCCGACCTTCTGGGCCACCGAAGCCTCGAGACGACCCGCATCTACACCAAGGTGGACCTCAGGCGTCTACGCACCGTGCCCTTGCCTTGGCCAGAGGAGGCGCTCCCATGAAGTTTCCGACATTCACTAGCGCCCTGGCTCCTGCCTTGCGCTCCTTAGCCCAGTACCGGCAAGCCCTCGGTTACGGGGACCACACCCTACCGAGTCGGCTCGCACACTTCGACCGCTACCTCGCAGCCCGTGGTTGGACGCTCCCCTACCTCACCCGAGAGGTGGTGGAAGACTGGGTGGCCTCGGACGCGGGCCTGCAGCCTCGCACCCGCGCCGCACGCCTGCAAGCCATGCGCTTGCTGGGCCGGTTTATTGCGCAAACCCACCCGGAGACCTACGTCCCTGGGCCTGCCTGGGGTTGGCGTCAAAGCTCCGGCTTCCGCCCGCACATCTATACCGCGGCGGAGGTAAAGGCGCTTCTCGCCGAGGCGCGTCGCCTGACTCCTATCGGTTCCTTACGGCCGTACACCTATGCGACCCTGCTGGGTCTGCTCTACTGCACCGGCCTTCGCATCTCCGAGGCGCTCATGCTACGCCTTGGGGATGTGGATCTGGAAACCGACCTCCTGTGGGTCCGGGAGTCGAAGTTCCACAAGTCGCGCCTACTCCCCCTGAGCCCGGGGGCCAGCAAGGCCCTCTGGCGCTACCAGGAGGAGCGCAAAAAGCGCGACTTCCCCAGGGATCGGGACGCGCCCCTTTTCGTCAACGAATGCCGGGGCCAATGCACCCAACCTGTCGTTTATGCCACCTTCCTGGCTATCGCCCGCCGCATCGGGGTCCGAGGGCCAGCCGGTGCCCGTGGCCCCCGGCTCCATGACTTCCGACACACCTTTGCGGTCCATCGCCTACTCGAGTGGTACCGCGACAGCGGTGACGTGCAGGCACGTTTGCCCCTACTTACCGACTACCTCGGCCACGTTTCGCTCGTCTCTACCCAGATCTACCTCGACATCACTGCGGAGCTTCTCCAGGAAGCCACCCGCCGCTTTCAACCACCTGGCCATGACTCTAAAGGAGGTACGCTATGATGCTCACCGACCCTCTTCCCCGCCTGCTTCAGGACTTCTTTCGGCTCCATCTGGTGGCGCGTCGCAATCTCAGCCAACACACCGTGCGGGCCTACCGGGATACCCTGGTGCTGCTCCTGCGCTTCGCCGCCTCCCGCACGGGCCGGGACGTGGTTGCTCTCGAACTCACCTCACTGGATCCGCCAACGGTGTTCGCCTTCCTCGAAGACCTCGAGGCCACCCGCGGCAATGGCATTCGAACACGCAATAGCCGGCTCGCCGCCATCCACAGCTTCTTCCACTACGTCGCTGCCGAGGAACCGGCAGCGGCCGCTCTTTGCCGGGCCATCCTGGGCATCCCCTTCAAGCGCGGGACGCAGTCTAGTATTACGTCCCTGGCCCGGGAGGAGATCGGTTACCTCCTGGGCGCTCCCGATTGCTCGCGGCCCGAGGGGCGTCGGGACGCTGCCCTTCTCTGGTTCCTCTACAACACCGGAGCCAGAGCCCAGGAGGTGGTCGACACCCGCCTTTCCGCGGTGCGCTTCGATGCCCCTGCCCAGGTGCGATTGCATGGCAAGGGCCGCAAGGAGCGTCTCTGCCCCCTGTGGTCCGAGACCGTCCAACGCTTGCGCCACATGCTTCGGGACCGACAAGCTGACCAGAACGCAGACCAACCCCTTTTCCTGAATGCTGCAGGCCGGCCTCTTACCCGCTTCGGCCTGCGCTTCATCGTGCGGAGATGCGTCGCTTCTGCGGCCGCATCCCACCCGGAACTCGCCCGCAAGCCCATTAGCCCCCACACCTTCCGGCACACCACGGCACTCCATCTGCTGCAGAGTGGCGTCGAGCTCAACGTGGTGCGCTCCTGGCTCGGCCATGCCAGCATCGAAACCACCCATGCCTACATGGAGATCGACATGGAGATGAAACGCGCCGCCCTGGCCGCCACCACTCCGCAAGCGGACGGCATCAGCCAACCACGCTGGCGGCAACCGGATATCCTGGCATGGTTGGAGACTCTATGAAATTATGTGGAGTGGCACGCTCTTGTTCTCGGTCACCACCAACGGAGAGGTGACCCCTACTGCACATAATTAGGCGCTGCACATAACAACTGAGGGCCAGAGTCTACGAGGATGCCCGGGCTATCGGCGAGAGCCTGCGCAAAAACGGCTACCTGCGGGGGAAGCCTGCCCTGCGGGCCGTGGGCCTGGCCCGTACCTTCCGCCTCCTCAACTGCCAGAACGACGGAGAACTGGAAGAGCTTCTGGCAAAACTGGAGGCGCTAGCCACCTCGCCCATTCCCAAGAACGGGAGACGGCGTAGAGAGGTCGAGCCGATAGAAGGGCTGCTGGAGAAAATAGCCCGCCTTACCCACGCTTCAGCAGAAGAGGTAAAGCGTCGCTCCGAGCCCAGCCGGTTCCGGGCTCTTGAGGTGTGAGACGAACGTGCCAGTGCTTATGCACCAAGCTATAGAACACTCAGGCCAATCCCTCGGGCCAGCATCGTTGATTCGTCTGAGTACCAAGTGCCTGGCAAGTTCAACTCGATGACTCTCCTGGTTGGCTTGGCATTTTCGCCAGCCAATAGGACTGTGAGACGATAGGAACCCGGAGGAATTAGGTGAGACAATGTGTTGGGTTTGACCATGAGCTCCAGGCTAAATACGGTTTGCCCCGACTGCACCGGGGAGGTCGGGTCATCCTCGCCTGGGATCTCTCCCCTCAGGTTGGGGTCTACAACGTGACCCAAGCCGCAGTGCTTCCACATACTGGGAGCTATTGAAGGGAAGTATACCTCGTTAGTATTCGCCCAAAGGAGGTTCATGGGCAGGAAGCGGTGGACTGTCTCCAATGTACCATCCTGGCGACTCAACTCAAGAGACTCGGCGAATACTTCTACGTTCCTTGCGGACGTCTTTCCGTCATTGCCGATCCTCATCCTGAAGTAGTACGCCTCAGCCTCTCGGGTACCCGGCCAAGTAGTAGTAACAGCTGGCTGCCACGCCAAGGGAATCTTGTGGCAGTCCGGTGGGGACATGGTAATCGAGAGGGTAAGCTCCGGCCTTGTTAACCAAGCGCGAATTTGGTCCTGGAAAACCGCAACGGCGGCGAGTCCGATTGTAGCAATCGCAAGGCCTAAGGTACCGTACGCGGTAAGCCACTGTGGATCCATAGCCCACCTCTTAGCAGAAGCTCATGCTGATTGTACAGATGATGCCTTAAACAATCAAACACATGCGACAGGAGGTGACCCTTGCTAGAAGAATTGGATGTCTTAATCAGAGCCCGCTACCCGTTGATACTGGTAAACACCTACGAAGAGGAGCGGGCTCTCCGCCTCATCAGTGCCCTCGCCTCTACCCAGCGCCATCGGGACAAAGGTCTCTACACCTGGTCCCGAATCCGGGGGCTGGTCAGGGTGGACGGCAAGAAGCAGACCTTTCCCGACTCCCAGGATCCCCTGGCTGTCCTGGATCTGATTGATGGGAAGCTGGAGAGCGGCCTGTTCGTGCTCCTGGATTTCCATCCAGGCCTGGAGCACGACCCCGTGGTTGTCAGGCGCCTGAGAGAGCTGGCCCACTCCATCAAGAGCTGCCCAAAGAACCTCATCTTCGTCTCGC
>JAUYDU010000015.1 GCA_030691665.1 Chloroflexota bacterium | reverse complement strand
GGAAGATCTCGCAGATCTGGGCGACGCCGGTGGCGCCAATGGGGTGGCCCTTGGAGAGGAGGCCGCCGCTGGTGTTGACGGGGATCCTGCCGCCGAGCTCGGTGTAGCCGCTGTCGATGAGTCGGCCGCCCGCGCCCGGCGCGCACAGCCCTAGCGCTTCGTAGATGATAATCTCCGCTGGGGCCGAGGCGTCGTGGAGCTCGACGACGTCGAGGTCGGTGGGACCGACGCCGGCGACCTCGTAGGCGCGAGAGGCCACCCGCTCGGTGATGCCGGGCTGGCCGGGGGCGTGGTCCTGGCCGGAGCCGAGGACGGAGGCGCGGACGAACACGGGCTTGGTGGTGAACTGGCGGGCCTTCTCCTCGGTGCAGAGGATGGCGGCGGCAGCGCCGTCGCCGATGGGGGAGCACATCAGGCGGGTGAGGGGCTCGGCCACCAGGGGCGAGGCGAGGATCTCCTCCAGGGTGTATCGCTCGCGGTACTGGGCGTGGGGGTTGAGGCTGCCGTGGTAGTGGTTCTTGACGGCCACCCGGCCGAACTGCTCCTTGGTGGTGCCGTAGCGGCGCATATGCTCGCGGGCGCCCACGGCGTAGAGGTCCATGAACATGCTGCGGGACTGGCCGGCGCCGCCGCCATCGCCCTTTTTCTCCTCCTCTGCGCCAGGGGCGGACCCGCCGGGCTTGGAGGCGGCGGCCATCTGGGCCATGATCTGCTGGATGATCTCCACGTCCACGGCGGCGCCGATGGCCTGGAAGGAGCGGCGCTTGTCCTCGTGGTAGAGCTTCTCGACGCCCAGGGCGAGGGCGACATCGTACATACCGGAGGCGACGTAGAGCCAGGCCAGGTGGAAAGCGGTGGAGGAGCTGGCGCAGGCGTTCTCGGTGTTGACGACGGGGATGCCGCCGATGCCCATATCGCGCAGCATGACCTGGCCGCGGATGCATTCCTGGCCGGTGATGAGGCCGGCGACGGCGTTGCCGACGACGGCGGCCTCGATCTGGGACTTGTCGGCTCCGGCGGACTGGAGGGCGGCGTCGACAGCCTCGCGGGCCAGGTCTTTGAGGCTGCGGTCGATGTACTAGCCGAAGCGGGTCATGCCAGCGCCAACGACAGCAACGGTTCTCATGTCAACCTACCTCTTCTTGACGTGAACGATAGCGAAGCTGCCAGGCTGAAGCCTGGCCTTCTTGCCAGCATCAAGATACAACCAGGGGGCGTTGGCCGCAAGGGGAGATGGGGGACCGGCGCCGGGGGGTCCACGATCCCCACCTGGCAGACCTAATGGTCATTGACCAATTAACTCGACAGCGTCATTCTGAGTGAAGCGAAGAATCTGGGGCTGGGATTGAGCAAACCCCGTGAAGGGCAATCTCGCCCCACACCTCCAGACCCTTCGCGGAGTTCATCCGGAGAGAAGCCGAAGGGCTCAGGGTGACAAAATAGACCTGCGCTATGTCGAATTATTTTGTTCATGACCATAAGGTCTGCAGCTACGGAGCAGAAGGCGAATACAGTCGTAGCTGCAGAGCTTCAGCCCTGCACGCAGGACAGCGATGCCAGGCTAAAGCCTGGCCTTCGGCATTTTCGAAAGGGGTCGCCTCGCTCACAGGAGGACGGCGCTGGCGGTGCCGACGACGGTCTTGGTGGCGTCGGGCTTCTGGCACCAGACCTCGAGGTGGGCGCGCTGGTGGGCGCCTTCGGGCGTGAGCTCCTTGATGACGCCGCGGCAGGCCAGCTCCTCGTTGGGCCAGAGGACGTTGACCAGGTTTACTGCCATCCGCCCGCCGTAGTACCAGCCCTCGCCGAAGCGATTGGTGAGCATCTCGGAGAGGAAGCAGACGGACATCATCCCCTGGACGACGATGTCGGGGAAGCCCATCTTGCGGGCCTCCTCGCGATCGGTGTGGTAGTTCTTGGCAGGGCCGGAGAACTTCTGGGACATCTCGACGGTGACCGTCTTGGTCAGGCTGGGGAGCTCCTCGGTGATGTCGCCGGTGCCGATCTCGAACCTGCGGGCGGGGGCCTTCTCGCGCTCCTTGTCCACCACCGTGCCCTGGGGCGATTGGTCGAGGAGGAAGCTCTGGTGGGTGCGGCCGCGCATGAGCAGGCGACCGTCCGTGGCGAAGTAGCTGACTTCGTTGACCACGTACTCGCGGCCGCGCTTGAGGTAGCGCTCGACGATGAGGGAGCGGGCGGTGATGCGGTCGCCGACCATGATGGGGTGGAAGAGCTCCCACTCCTGCTTGGCG
The DNA here is from genome assembly GCA_030691665.1 of Chloroflexota bacterium. Lineage (GTDB taxonomy): Bacteria > Chloroflexota > Dehalococcoidia > SM23-28-2 > SM23-28-2 > JAUYDU01. Next base: position 2,605 of record JAUYDU010000015.1, on the reverse strand, counting down.
TGAAGGTTGCCGAAGATGTTCTTGAGGTACCAGGGGCCGAAGGTGTAGACCTCGGAGTGGCGGATGAGGGCGGGGGCGACGGGCCCGCCGAAGGGAGAGGGGCCGAAGTACCAGGGGTTGCGGTCGCCGGTGGCGTCGGCGTAGTGCTGGACCATGTCGGGGGTGATGGTGATGTCGTGGGAGCCGTAGTCGCGGCCGACGTAGATCTCGTGCGGGGCGATGGTGGTCATGGCGGGCCTCCTCGGCACGGGCAGGCTGACATCTGGGAGAGATGATAGCGGGCCGGAGAGACGGGAGCAAGGGGGGCGGAGAACCTAGAACCGGGCGCCTGCGGCGCAGAGCCGAGAACCAGGAACCAAGAACCAGGAAACCAGGGAACCAAGGGCGAGAACCACCGAACCAGGGGGCCGCAGGCGGGAGGGTGAGGGCAGGTGGGCAGGGCTGATAGTCTTAAACCAAATACGTTAACGAAAGTTGACCTCGTAGGTCGGGGTCTTTAGACCCCGACACAACTTCGCGAGGGTCTGAAGACCCTCGCCTACGGGGTCTGGGGGGTGCTCAGTTATTTTCTTGATGACCATAAGCCCTGCGGCTACAACGGGCAGGGCTGAAGCCCTGCAGCTCCGGTGGCTTCGTTTGACCCGGCGAACCTCCGCCTGGCATAATCCTCGCATCTGGACAGCAGGAGGGGCAGCATCATGAATCAGACGGCGAGGGACAAGCCCTACTACGACCTTCAGGCGACGTACGCGCGTCATCCTGTGGGAGCACCTCTCACGGATACGTTCATCGAGATCCTGAAGTTCTACTTCGAGCCCGAAGAGGCGCGCCTGGCGGCGCACATGGGTTTCGAGCCGGAGCCGGAGGAGGCGATCGCCAGGCGGGCGGGCATGAGCCTGGATGAGGCAGCGCCGCTCCTGACGCGGATGGCTTCGCGGTACTTCGTGCGGGGCTTCAGACGGCCGGACGGGGTGCGCACCTTCCGATTGCACATCCTGGCCCTGGGTGCGGGCCTGTTCGAGGTCACGTTTGACATGCCCAACATGTCGCCGGACATGGAGAAGCTGGGCGAGCTGTGGAACAAGTATTTCCGCGACGGATGGGGTCGGGAGATGCATGGCAGCGGCATATCGGTGTGCCGGGCGCTGCCGGCTGTGAGCGTGTACAAGGAGAACGTGGTGCGCTTTGAGGACGCCCTCGACCTGGTCAAGAATGCCGGGATGCTCACCCTGAACCCCTGCGCCTGCCGCCAGGCTTTCCGGGCCTGCGACGACCCGGTGGAGGTGTGCATCGGGCTGAGCGGGGCCGTGCCGGGTGGGCAGGAGCCGGGCATGCCTCTCATGGACCCGGCGAAGATGTCGGAGCTGGTCGGTCGCATCGCTTCGGCAGATGAGGTGGTCGACGCGCTGCAACGGGCAGAGGAAGCCGGACTGGTGCACATCAGTATGAACCACAAGGATGACCCCTGGTTCATCTGCAACTGCTGTCGCCACGCCTGCGGCCTGCTGCGGGGGGTGACCGAGCTGGGCATCACCCACGCCGTGGCCCCCTCCAGCTACTGGACGATGGTCGATGAGGACATGTGCAGCGGCTGCGAGAACTGTGTGGAGCGCTGTCCGGTGGGCGCCATCAGCATGCGGGAGGACGGTGTGGCGGAGGTTATGCACGAGAAGTGTCTGGGCTGCGGCGTCTGCGCCCTGGTGTGCGGCCCGGGCGCTCTCACGCTGGAGAAGCGGGACGACCTGATCTTCACGCCGTACGAGGACGACCGCGAGCTGTTCACGCTGCTGGCGGAGAGGAAGGGCGTGGCCTATCCCGTCCATCATCACCAGGCGGTCATCCCGGGCTAACATGGTTCTGCCCGACGAGATTCGCGACCGCGTCGTCTCCTACCTGGCCCATCAGGGCAGGAAGGACGTGTCGGCTATCGTGGAGCTAATCGAGGAGGAGCGACGGCGCCTGGCGGAGCTGCTGGAAGACGTGTCTGAGGAGCAGGCGGGGTTCGCGCCGTCGGCGGGCCAATGGTCGATCAGGGAGATCGTCCGGCACGTGGTTGGGACCGAGAGGGGCGCAATCCAGATCATCGCCCGCCTGGCTGGCGCTGGTGAGCCCTCGGCCGAGACGGATGGGGTGATTGGCCAATCGCTGGCCGAGTTGCGTTCAGAGCTGGCGGAGGTACGCGGGCAGCTCCTGGAGGTGGTGGGAAGGGTCAACCCGCATACTAATCTCGAGGCTAGGCATGATCATCCCTTCTTCGGACCGCTGAGCTGGAAGGAGTGGCTGGCGTTCCAGCGGGTGCACGACCGGGACCACGCGGCCCAGATCGAGGCGGTGGAGGGCGAGGAAGGCTATCCTAAGCGGCAATAGGCTGGCCAGTCCGGTGCAGGGCCTCGGCCGGGCGAGGTCTTTGCCGTTTGGCGGCAGGCGGGTGTGTTGCAATCGATAGGGGTTTAGCTATAATGGGTGTGCGGCGGCGGGAGTTCGGGGAAGCGACGGGCTTCCGTCCCAGGCCGAAGTGGCGGAATTGGTAGACGCGACAGTCTCAAAAACTGTTGGGGGGCGACTCCCGTGCCGGTTCGAGTCCGGCCTTCGGCACCAGCAGGCG
>JAUYDU010000510.1 GCA_030691665.1 Chloroflexota bacterium | reverse complement strand
TCGCCTGGAGAGCCACGGGCACCGCAATGAAAATCCGCAGCAACGAGACCATCATGACCCACGGGAGGATGAACCCCTCCTGGCGGCGCAAAAGGGAGGCGTTGGTGCACTGCCCATGCACGGGGGTGTCATTCTGAGCCGCCGGGCGAAGAATCTGGGGCTGGGGAAGAGAACCCCACCCCAGACCCTTCGTCGCTGCGCTCCTCAGGGTGACAAGGGCGATCCGCATCTCTTGGATAGTGCGTGTCGTCAGCCCGTGGAGCCAGCTTCGAACTCTACCGCACCCCGTCACGGCTTCACCCGGAACAACAGCAGGTCACCCTGGAGCTGCCAGTTTGTCGTAGAGTCGGTGCCTTTGATGCGGATTCGCACCTCCTTGGGGAAGAGGGACTTGACGTACTCCCGGTCGGTGCTGATGAGGAAGAAGCTCACCAGCGTGTCGGTGTTGGTGGAGGCGTAGGTGTTTTGAGAGTTGGGAGTCAGAGGGTATCCGTCGCCGCCGTTCGCTGGGTTGAACACAAAGAGCTGCTGGACCGGAGCCCCCCTGGTCGCCCTGCCGATGAACCGGACCTCGATTGAGGAGATGGTATCAAGGGAAATGGGTTCGCTGACGACGCTCCAGCGGACCACGCCCGCGACCTCCTGTACCGTGTAGTAGCTGGTGTCATCGGTGCCCAGGCTGGTGAAGTCGCCTCCCACAAAAGAGCCCGCCTCCAGGCTGGGGGTCACCTCGAGGATATAGTCCCGGGAGAAGGTGGCGGCAGGGGTGCCGGCCACCTTGAACACCAGCTTGTCCGCCGAGAGGTCAAACACCGTGCTCAGCGTGGCCTTGAGCTTGAACTTGACCACCTTGGTAGCCAGGGAGTTCACGTATGCCACGTCCTGCGCGCCGAAGGCGAAGACCGTGGTAACGTCGGTGTTCGCACTAGCGTAGATGCTGGCCGCATCTGGGGAAGAGGCGTAGCCGCTGGTGTGTTCGGGGTCGCTGGGGTTGAAGATGAAGAACTCCAGGGACACGCCCGCCTTGTCCGTTAGGCCGGTGAATTCCACGTTGATGTCGGTGATGGTGGAGTAGTCTATGGCCTCGCTGGTGGCCTCCCAAACTATGATGCGTGGGGTACCCGCTCCACGGGTCACGTAGTAGCTGGTGTCATCGTACCTCAGGTCGGCCCCGCTGCCGCTCCTGTAGGTCCCTGTGATCAGATTGGGGTTGCCGGCTATCCTGAAGTTCACCTGGTTGGGGGGAGGAACCGGGGGAGCGAGCCGGCCTGGGAGTGGGACGGGCCTATCTATCTGGGGCCGGAGGTCGGCGAGGAGCTGAGCGGTGAACACCGTGTCTGGGAACTCGGCGCCCGCCTCCTGGGTCGTTTTGACCGAGACGGTGACCTTGCCCTCCGCATAGGTCCATTTCCTGGTGACCGGGTCGTAGGTCCAGGAGGAGGGGGTGCGCTGGAATACTACATCGGCGTACTGGAGCACACCGTCCACCACGACCCGGCGAGACTCCTCAGGGATGAGGGGATTGGTCCGGCGGTCCAGGGCCCGGAACACCTGCTGGTCTGCCCAATAGTAGCGGGCGGTGACCTCCACTGGCGAGGCGCCGCTGAACTCGTGCCAGGTAAAGGTCCCGTAGTCAGGCTCCACGCCCGGGGTGAAGGACTGGGCCATGTTGGCGTCCTCGGTGATGGCGAGGACCGCGTTCTGGATGCCCTGGGAGGCGATCAGCTCGCTCTGGGTCTTGACGGGGATGCGGACCAGGCCAGCAACGATAGAAGCGAGAGAGGGTAGCAGGATACCGATGATGGCCAGGACTACCGCCACCTCCACGAGGGTCGCGCCCCTTTCTGCCGCCAACCACCTCTTCATGGCAGCCTCACCTTGTAGAAGGCGAGGCTCATCTGGCTGAAATCGCCCTGGGCCGTAACGGTGATCTTCTGGACCGCTCCGGTAATGGTTGTGCCCAGGGGCGCAGGATAGGTATAGGCGATCCCTGGATCCGTAGCGGTAAAGCTGACGCTGAAGCCATCGGGGATGCTGGTGATGGAGGGATACTCGGCGGCGTTGGCTTTGAAGGGGGACTGCTGGATGGCCTCCACCTGGGCCCGCGCGAGCTGGAGCAGCGTTACGCTCTCCTCAGCCCGGACAGCTACCCTGCTAGTGGCAGCCATGACACCCAGGAGACCCACCACCACCACTCCCACCACGGCCATGGCTATGATGCCCTCGACCAGGGAGAACCCTTCCTGTCTGTGGCTAGGCCCCAACGCTGATAACCTCCTTGGGCTACTGGGTCTCATCGTCTGAAGCAAGTCCCGCAGCATGGGGGGGCCCGGGCGGTCGCAGGGACTGAGCTCGTGCCGCGAGGGCCCCCATCTCTTTAGCAAGCATTCCCCACTGCTGAAAGAGCTGAAGATGCTGGGTCTGGAGAAGTCGGTTCAGCGCCTGGATCTCCCTTAACCTTTGCTCCAAGTCCCGTTTCTTCTCCTCGAGTTCCCCACGGAGACGACGCTCCTCATGGAAGAGGGAACGCAGTTCTCGGGCATAGGTCTCCAACTGCTGCCGACTCAACTGGTCAAAGGTGGGGGCTACATCGACCCCAGGACTTGGCCCTTCTGATGCTTTGACAACAACGGCGCCGGGTGGCTCCATCTCCGGGACATCGGCTCCCCCCTGACGGGGCAGGCCCAGGACCTGGTCTACCTTGTGCAACAACTGCGAGGGACTGAAGGGC
>JAUYDU010000449.1 GCA_030691665.1 Chloroflexota bacterium | reverse complement strand
TCGGGGGGCAGGGTCCACTATAATCCACTACTCCTACGACCAACAAACAGGTTGTAGAGAAGGACGATCACAGCCAGGACGATTAGAAGGTGGATCAACCCTCCGCCGACATTAACGGATAAGCCCAGAATCCACATTATGACCAAAATAACAGCGAGCGCCCAAAGAATTGACATTTGACGGTACCTCCTTCGTGCAACTGATTCCACTGCTGCTAGCATTAAGGTAACCAACTAACTAGATCATCATGCGGCCTTTACGAGATGTCGATCGTCTCGTCCGGGCCTTGGCCAGGTTGTGGACGCAACTGCAGCCGCGTGGGGCAAATTTCGACCATCTCGGACCACGACGCTTCGGGCACCCCGGCAATGGCGAGTCCCTCGGGGTACTCGTGTGGCTTAAGCAGACGCGCTGCCCCGCGCACCTGCCAGATGTCAGTGGTGCCCACCACGACCCTACTGCTCTCCAGGTTGAACAGCAGGTCCGATGTCCTGGGCACGAGCACGTAAAGGGCGAGGCCCACCGACTCGCAGGCCAGGACCTCGGACTGGATGTCCGCCGGGCCGAAGGCTGAGAGCACGATTTGACGCGCAGTCGAGAGCTCCTCGCTGGCCCGTTGTCGCAACTGACGTAGCACTGGTCGCCTCCCACCAAACAAGAATCCGGTTTACCCTTGCACTCTTAGCATATGAGTAAACCGGCCGGGATGTCATCTGTCGAAAGTCTAATATGGGGGTTTATCTCTCAATACGGTCCAGATAGCCGATGGCGCCCTTCGACCAGCCCGGGCTCCTTTCGCTTTTCGGACGCGGCCGGGCGGAACAAGGCGTTCAGCTCGGCGCCAACCATAAGGGCCTGGGCGACCAGGTAGGCCCATGCCATCAGGAGGAAGAACAGCCCGAAGATAGCGCCGTATCGGTTGAAGTTGCCGAAGTAGAGCGCGTAAAGGGGGAACGCCTGAGTCAGGAGGACGAGGGCCAGCGAGGCGAACAGCGTGCCGGGCAGGACCTGGCTGGCCGCGAGACGGACGTTGGGCACCACGTAGTAAATGGCGAAGCAGAGGGCGAAGGCTGCCAGGAGCGAGATGGCGCCGCCGGCCACCACCACGGCCGGAGCCACTCCTGGCCCCACCATGGGCAAGCTCTGCGCGAGCCGGCCCACGAGCTGGGCCACGATGGTCGCCACCAGTTCCGCGACCACCAGCAGCGCGAACAGCAGCATCATCCCCACCGCCATCAGCTTCTGCCGGACGAACGAGCGGGGGGGCACTTGGTAAACCAGGTCGAAGGCCATCTCCAATGCGCCAAAGAGGTTGGACCCGCCCCAGAGGAGTCCGACCAAGCTCAGCAGGCCGAACAGGCCCGCGTTTTGACTGGCGCCGCTGATAGCCTGTACCACGCTCGCCGCGCCTTCGGCCGGAACGGTGCTGAGGACGAGGGCTTGGGCCCGAGCCTGGGCGTCGGGGCTTCGGAGGATCAGGCCGACGATCGCCAGCACACCAAGGATGATCGGGAACATCGAGGAGAGCGCGTTGAAGGCGACGGCCGCGGCCAGGAGATCGGCTCGATCCTCGCCGTAGCGCCGGATCAGTTGCCCGAACCCGGATTCCTGAACGGCGGCGATGATGGCCTTTCCACGCGCAACGAGAGACACGGCTACTCCTACCGGCAAGCCAGGCTGCTTTTCAGAGGGCCCTCTGTGGCAGCATTCCTGGCAAGGCCGCCGATCCAACTAACGGCTCAAGGGGCTGCAGGCTAGGCTCTCAACTAAACTGCATGGGGTCTACTCTTGCTCAAGAAGCCCAAGTTTCCTGGCCCGGGCTACGGCCTCGGTGCGGTTGCTCGCCCCGATCTTGCCGAGGATATGGCTGATGTGCGCCTTGACGGTGCCCACGCTGACCGTCAGTTCGTCGGCGATCCTCTGGTTGGACGCGCCATCTGCCAGAAGACGGAGGACCTCAACCTCGCGGGCGGTGAGAGGCTCAGCTCCGCTCTGCTTCATCGCGGACCCTCGATCGCTCGCCGCTTCGCGTAAGGCGGCGGGCTCGCCTGCGCTACGTCCGGGGGATGCAATGGCTGTCAAGAGCCGGGCGACGTACCGGGGCGCGGTCCCGCGCGCAGCCACTTGGCGGAGCAGCGTGGCCATCGGCTCGCCGTGGTCCGCGAACGTGCGGACGTAACCCTCCGGCTCGGCCAGGACTAGCGCCCGTTCCAGGGAGCTTAGCGCTGGTGTGAGCTTCCCACTCTCGTGCAGGGCCAGTGCCTGGAGCGCCAGGATCTCGATCACCGCCCCGAAGCGTCCGGCTGCCTCGGCGGGGCCCAGGAGACGCGCCAGAAGCTTGACCGCCTCGTCCACCTCGCCCCGCGCCAGGCGGAGCCGGACCAGGCTCAGGCACTCCCGCTCGTTTAGCAATGCGAAGTCAACCGCTTCCCCCACCCGGTGCTCCCGCGCCCAGTTCTCCGCATCCGCCAGTCGGGCCAGGGCCACCAGCAGGTCCGCCCGTTCGGCAAGCAGAAGCCGGCGCATCACGGTCAAGCTTTGCTCCTCAACCGTATCGATCGCCCTCTCGATCATGGCCAGCCCAGCCAGTACATCCGCCTGCGCCCGGTGCAATTGTGCCAGAGCCCAGTAGGTTGCAGCCAGGACCTCCATGTACCCGCTCTGCTCCCCCAAATCCACCGCCTGCCCCAGGTAGCGCCCAGCGCCGTCGAGATCATCCAACTCGCGCCTCAGATGGCCGAGGTAGGCGTACAGCATCCCCAGCGTCGGTACCGTTCGTGCCGGGGCCTCAGATAGCTGTGCCACCAGGTCCAGCGCCCGCTGGCAGACTTGCTCCGCCTCCCGGAGGCGCCCGCGCAGCATCTGGGTCCGAGCCAGGTAGGCCGAGGAAAGTGTGACCATGTGCAGGCTCCCGGTGGCCAGACTTAGATTAACCGCGTCGGCGAAAGCAGCGCTTGCCGGGACCACTTCGCCGGTCAAAAGGTAGGCATTCCCGAGGTTGAACGCGGCGAGGCTCCGCATGAACGCCTCGCTGGGGGGCAGGCGTGAAAGGGCCTGCCGGGCGTACTCGATGGTGCGCAGCGCATCGGCCCTCTGGGCGGCGATGCTCGCGCGGACGGCCGCGATCTGGCCTTGCAGGTTCTGGGAATCCGGTTGCGGCACGCCCGCAAGCGCGCCCTCGGCGCTTTGGAGGTAGGATTCCGATGCCTCCGGTTGTCCCGCCAGCGCCAGGGCCCAGCCTACGAGGACGGACAGGCGGGGTCTGCCCTGCACCAGCGCCTCGGGCAATCGGTTGGCCCAGTTCAGCAGGGCGACGATCCCGCCCTGTCCAAGCAAGCCGGGCGCGTGCTCCTCGACCAGCCGCGCCGCTGTCTCGAAGTCCTGGGCCGATAGGACGTGGCCGATCGCCACGTCCACCAGCCCATGCCGCTCGTACCACTGGCTGGCCCGGCGGTGTAGCTCCGGGACGCTGCCAGGCTCCTCCGCTTCCAGACGATTGCGCAGACACTCTGCGAAAAGATGGTGGTAACGATACCAGTGACGCTCCTCATCGAGCGACGTCATGAACAAATTGGCGCGTTCCAATCGCACCAGGACCGCCGCGCTGTCGCTGCGCCCGCATACCGCGTCGCAGAGCGGGCCGCCGAGATCGCTCAGGATCGAGGTCCGCAGGAGGAAGAGCCGGTCTTCCTCGGGTTGGCGGCTCAAGACCTCGTCGACGAGGTAGTCCACGATGTAGCGATGGGCGCCGGTTACGGTGGCGACCAGGCTCGCCACGTCTCGGCGTTCCTGGAGGGAGACGGCGATAAGCTGCAGCGCGGCGATCCAGCCCTCGGTGCTGGATTGGAGGGCCGCCACGTCCCCGGCGTTGAGGTCCAGGCCCATTGCGCGGTTCAGGAACGTCTCAGCTTCTTCGAGGGTGAAGGGAAATTCGGGGCCGCGGATCTCGACGAGTTGATCGCGAGCCCGCAGTCGGCTGAGGGGTAACGGCGGGTCGGAGCGCGTGGCGATGACGAAGTGCATCTGCGGGGGCAGGTTGCCGAGGAGGAAGGCGACGGCGTCGTGGACCGCCGGCGCACTGATCGCGTGGTAGTCGTCCAGGACCAGGATCAGGTCACCGGGCACGCTGGCAAGGTCGTTCAGGAGCGAGGTGAGGACCGCCTTGGTCGGGGGCGGGAGCGGGGACCGGAGCATGGTCAGGGCAGCCGAACCCACGCCCTCCTGCACGTCGTTGAGGGCCGCGACGACGTACGTGAGGAACCGCACCGGGTCGTTGTCGTCCTCGTCGAGCGAAATCCAGGTGGCTGGGACAGCCTGCGCTGCCCCAGCCAGCCACTCACCCAGCAACGTGGTCTTGCCGAACCCGACCGGGGCGGAGATAAGGGTCAGCGCCCGGTTGAGCCCACCGTTTAGCCGCTCGGTCAGGCGCGGCCGGGAGACGATGCTGGCCCGCACCCGCGGCCGGCGAAGTTTCGTGGCCAAGAGGGGGGGCTGGCCCAACCGGTTAGCGGCAGAAGGGTCAATCTCCATCGTTCCCTCATTTTACACTTAAGCTTATCTTTGGCGCAAGAAGTTGGTCAGAGCATTCTGCTAACCACACGTCTCGGTAAAAGCCAGCAGCATTGTAGACCAGATCGACTCTAAGGCTGATTAGACTCCCCGAGCCCGACTACGACGGCGTGGCTCCCCCCGTCGTCTTTCAGTGTGACCGCCTGCCCGCTCTGGCGCCGCGCGTCCACCTCGACCCAGGCCACGCCCTTGCCGGCGTGATCGGGGTTCTCGACACGGATCTCG
>JAUYDU010000455.1 GCA_030691665.1 Chloroflexota bacterium | reverse complement strand
TTGGATCCGCCGACTGAGATGCGATCGGCTCTGGGCAAAGGAAGAGCCAGAGAAGAGGCCACCGGGCGAGAGGACACGGTAGATGTTGTCGATGGCTTTATGCACATCCGGGAACTGATGGAACCCGCCTGAGCAGTTGATCTTGGCAATGGTGCCGTAGCCGAACGGTAGGTTATGAACGTCGCCGCGGATGAGGACCACGTTGTCCGGACCGTGGCGGTGCATCTTGGCCACCGCCTCCTCCAGCATCGGCTGAGAGATGTCGAGGCCCAGCACCAATCCAGGGTTCACCCTCCGCGCAATGGCAGCCGTGAAATTGCCGTGACCGCAGGCTACGTCCAGGACGGTGTCGCCGGGCCTGAGATCGAGGGCGTGCTCTACCTTCTGCACTTCCTGGCGAAATGTGTAGCCGGCGACAAACAATGCCAGGGGATCGCGAATGCGGGCGTAGGCCTTGACCAGCATGCTGGCCTGAAGACTCTTTTGAGCCAGGGTAAATTGCTGCTCACCGTCGCCGAGCATGTCCAGGATGCCCGCCCGGTAGGGGAAGAACTGCTTACATTCGTTGCAGAGCAAGCCCCTGTCTCCCGCAGGGTCGTCGCCCACCATGTCCAGCGGGCGCTGGCGACAGCCGGGGCACTCCAGGAGACCTAAGGCCGTCTCGAGGATCTGTTCAAGATGCATCTGACTCAGAACCTCACTTCCCCCTGCCCCCCAGCACCTCCTCCGGGCCCGCCAGGCGGCCGGCTAGTGCGTGTGGGTGTCAGCGGCTGCGAAATCGCAGACCGTTAGGTCAGCTTTCCGTCCTGGAGGGCCGACAGCCGCGTGTTCGCGCATCCCTTCGGTAAGAGCCAGCAGCTTCTTCATCACCTCCGGGCTGTAGTAGCGCTCCCCGCATTGTTGACACACATCGGCGGGCACGTTCTCCACAGCTAGGTAGAGGTTGCCCTCGGTGTACAGATCGGTGATAAGCTGCTCCTTGGTTTGCGCTCCGCAGAAGTAGCACTTCATTGGCTCACTGTCTCCGTATCCGTAAGTCCAGCCACTCCTCTGGGTCCGGCTGATAGCATGTTACCACGATGACCTCAGGCATGGGCTCGCAGCATTGCACATGGAGAGGCCGGCCTGCATCGGTGAAGCCAAGGATAAGGCGGCTCGGCCTGTACTTGTCTTCGGGATAGTCCTCAATAACCTCTCCCCGGGCGATGGCTTCCTGAACCTCTTCGACGCTAATGCGTCGGTCAGCCATCTGCTTGCGAGCGTGAGCGGAAAACCGATAATTGCCGCGGGCTACCTCCCTCTGGGTTTCGACTAGACCCAAGGCTCCTACAGCACCTCCTCCGGCCCCGCCAGGCGGCCGGCGATCGCGCTGGCAGCGGCCACCGCCGGGTTGGCTAGGTAGACCTCCGCCTTGGGGTGGCCCATGCGGCCGGGGAAGTTGCGGTTGCTGGTGCTGACGCAGCGCTCGCCCTCGGCCAGGACGCCCATGTAGCCGCCCAGGCACGGCCCGCAGGTGGGGGTGGAGACAGCGCAGCCGGCCTCGGCGAAGATGGCCAGCAGCCCCTCTTTCATGGCCGCCAGGTAGACGTCGGTGGAGGCGGGGATCACCAGACAACGCACGCGGGGATGCACCTGACGCCCGGCCATGATCTGGGCGGCCAGGCGCAGGTCCGAGAGGCGGCCGTTGGTGCAGGAGCCGATGAACACCTGGTCGATCTCCACGCTGGGGGCCTGGCTCAGGGGCACGGCGTTGCCCGGCGAAGACGGCAGGGCGACGGTCGGCTCCAGCTTCGCCACGTCGTACTCCCGCACCTGGGCATACTCGGCGTCGGGGTCGGGCTCGTAGGCCTGCCACTCGCGGCGGGCGCGACCGGCGACGTAGCCGCGGGTCACGGCGTCGGGCACCATCAGGCCCGCCTTGCCGCCGGCCTCGATGGCCATGTTGGCCATGGTCAAGCGGGCATCCATGGGTAGCTGGGAGATGGCCTCGCCCTGGAACTCCATAGCCGAGTACAGGGCGCCGTCGGTGCCGATGTCAGCGATGGTGTGGAGGATGATGTCCTTGCCACCCACCCAGGGCTTGAGTTGGCCGTGGTAGACGAACTTGATGGTGGGCGGCACCCGCATCCAGATGTCGCCGGTGGCCATGGCGCAGGCGATGTCGGTGGAGCCCATGCCGGTGGCGAAGCAGCCCAGGGCGCCGTAGGTGCAGGTGTGCGAGTCGGCTCCCACCACTACCTCGCCGGGCAGCACCCAGCCATGGTCGGGCAGGAGGACGTGCTCGATGCCTGCTCTTCCCTGCTCGTAGTAGATGATCCCCTGCTCCAGGGCGAACTGCCGCATGGTCTTGGCGTTCTCGGCGCTCCTGATGTCCTTGTTGGGGGTGAAGTGAGAGGGGATCATCGCCACCCGCTGGCGGTCGAATACGTGGGACACGCCCAGCTTCTGGAACTGGCTGATGGCGATGGGGGCCGTTACGTCGTTGGCCAGCACGAAGTCCACCCGACAGTTGATGAGGTCGCCGGGCCGCACCTCCTTGCGGTCGCAGTGGGCGGCCAGGATCTTTTCGGTCAGGGTCATGCCCATGGGATTACCTTTCCTTCGCCTTGCTCAGGACAGGTCCAGGGCGGAAGCTACCTCCGCCAGAGCGGCGTCGGTTAAGTCGGTCACGCCCCACGATAGCAGGCACACCTCGCAATCGTAGGTGCGGGTTCTGCCAGCGAACTCTCTGGACAGCTCCGCCAGGACCGCCCGGTGGACATCATCCGGTACGTCCCAGGTGGTACTCCAGATCCTGTTTTCCAGCATCTTTAGCTCGACCTCGGCGTTCAACTGCTCCCGGTACCTGACCAGCGCTTCGAACCGGCGCGGCTGCACGACATCGGCTAGGCCCAGCTCGGGCTGTTCCCAGCGGGACGCGGACACGAGCCCGCGGCTCTTGAGCGCCCGGCGGTAGGCATATGTGATGCCCTGGGACGGCGGCTCGTAGCGTTCCACGATGGACACCAGCTTCTTCCTGGCAGTTGCCCTTGCTTGCGCCAGCACGGCCGCCGGGTCCTTGACCAGGTGCAGCACGTGCATGGCCAGCACCGCATCGACGCTCTTGGCACGGAAGGGAAGGCGGGAGATGTCCCCCACCATAACGTCCGCCACGCCTTTGGCTCTCGCCTGCTCCATCATCCTGCGAGAGAGGTCAACGCCCACCACCGCCAGGCCCCTCTCCACTAGCGGCACGGCCAGCCGGCCGGTGCCCACGCCCAGGTCCAGCACCGACGAGCAGTCTGATAGCTCCTCCGCCAGTGCCTCTACCACCTCGGGACGGACCGGCCGCCTGGTGGCATCGTAAATGTCGGCTACGCGATCGAAGCACACCACGATCTCTGTCCGCTCACTCCTTGGCGATGGCCCGCGCCTCATCCCGCAGGCGGTCCACCAGCGCCTGCACCTCGCGCGGGCGGGGGATGCCCCGCAGGGCGAACTTGCGCACCGCCCCCGCCGTCTGGCAGTCGATGTCGCCGAAGTCGAACAGGGTGCCAAGGATGCCGGCGCGAGTGACGCTCATGTCCTCGATGTCCACCAGGTCGGCCGTGGACATCTGGAGGTGGAACCAGTGATTCTTGACGCTATCGATGATGCGCTGGTTGCTCACCACCCAGATGTCGTTGTCGTAGCGGTACTTGAATAAGTACAGCCTGATGGTCCAGTACACCAGCCAGACAGCGGTGGCCCCCAGGGCTATCCAGCGGGGGAGGGCGTCGTCCGTCCAATCGAAGCGGGCCATGGCCCACCACAGGACGCCCACCGGCACCAGGGCGACGACGGCTCCCGCCGCCAGCTTGGGATAGACGAACAGCCAGTGGCGGCGGGCCAGCGTCAGGAGCTGCTCGCCCTCCTGGAGCGGGAAGGGGAGCTTCATGGCTACGACGCCGTCCGCGCCGGCTCCTGCCGCCCCTGGGTGGAGAGCAGGCGGTTGAGGGCGTTCAGCAGGGCCTTGGCCGAAGCGACCACGATGTCCGTGTCGCCGCTGCGGCCCATGAAGGTGTGCTCGCCGCTCTCGATGCGCACCGTCACCTCGCCGATGGCGTCGATCCCCTCGGTCACGCTCCTGACCGAGTATTCGGCTAGGATGTTGGGCACGCCCACCAGGTGGTTGATGGCCTTGTAGGTGGCGTCCACCGGGCCGGTGCCGGTGGCAGTGTCCACCAGGATCTGCCCGTCGGGGGCGATGATGCGGATGGTGGCCGTGGGCACCGACTGGTTGCCGCAGGACACCTGGAGGAGGTCGAGGCGGTACATCTCCTCAAAGGTGCGTCGCTCATCGGCGACCAGGGCCTCCAGGTCGCGGTCGTCGATCTCGCCCTTCTTGTCGGCCAGCTCCTTGAAGGCCGCGAAGATGCGGTTCAGCTC
>JAUYDU010000309.1 GCA_030691665.1 Chloroflexota bacterium | reverse complement strand
GTACATGGCCCGCCTGGTCATCCTCACCTTCGCCGGCGAGCCGCGCGATCGGGAGGCCTACGAGCACGCCCACGACGCGCCGCCGGTGATGACGGTGCCCCTTATCCTGCTGGCGGGCCTGACGCTGGTGGCCGGCTTTGTGGCCTTCGACCAGGTGGGCGAGGCGTTGGGGTTTCCGGGAGGCATCGGCAAGTTCGTCTTCTTGAAGGAGGCGGAGGCCTTCAAGTTCCACGGCGACGTGGGGGCGGTCTCCATTATCGCTGCCCTGGCGGGCGTTCTGGGGGCGTTCTACTTCTGGTGGGGCGAGGCCAGGCCAGCCAAGCTGGCGGCAGCCCGCTTGCCCCGGGCCTACGCCCTTCTGAAGAGCAAGTACTACATGGACGACCTCTACCAGGCGCTGATCGATCGGGTGGTGCTGGCCTTCGCTGGCTTCATCGCCTGGTGGGACCGCAACGTGGTGAACGACACGGGGGTGGACGGCTCGGCCGCCCTGACGGTGTATTCCGGCTTCCGGATGAAGTTCTCTCAGACGGGCAAGCTGCCCAACTACGCCCTGGCCATCATTCTGGGGGTGATAGCCCTGGCCATCATCGCCCTGACGGTTTCGGTATGAGGAAGAAGGAACAAGGAAGCCGCTCAAGGCGGCCGCCGCAGGCGGCAGGGAACAAGGGCCATGGATAGCGGCTGGCTCTTGTTCGCCACGGGAAACCCGCACCGCACCCTGAAGGGTGCGGCATGGGGTGGGGACGTTATGCCGCGGCCTTTAGGCTGCGGTCATTGGGGGCTGCCATAGATGGATAGCGGCTGGCTCCTGTTCGCCACCATAGCGGTGCCCCTGGCGGCCTGCCTGACGATGATGGCGATCCCTTCGCAGTACAAGGACGCTATCCGCTGGGTAGCTCTGGCGGCTGGCTTCACCATGTTCGTCCTCTCCGTCATCGTTTTCGCCGTCTACAACTACAAGGACGGCGGCCTCCAGTTCGACCTGCGCCTGCCCTGGCTGGAGGACGTCGCCTTCTTCCAGAAGGACGGCATCACCCTGCACCTGGCGGTGGACGGCATCTCGGTGCCGCTGGTGCTCCTGACGGGCATCGTCATCCTGTCGGGCGTCTTCATCTCCTGGAACATCGAGTATCGCAACAAGGACTTCTTCATCCTGCTGATGCTCCTGGTGAGCGGTGTGTTCGGTGTATTCGAGTCCATGGACCTGTTCTTCCTGTTCTTCTTCTACGAGCTGGCGGTGCTGCCGATGTACCTGCTGATCGGCGTTTGGGGGGCCAGCAGCCACTTCGGCACCTATACGCGCACCAAAGAGTACGGGGCGATGAAGCTCGCCCTCTACCTGGTGGGCGGCAGCGTTCTTATCTTCATCGGTATCTTCGCCGTGTTCGTGGAGGCCGACAAGGGCACCTTCGACCTGTCGGTTCTGGGACAGGTGACCTACTCGGAGACGTTCCAGAAGACCTTCTTCCCCTTTTTCCTGCTGGGCTTCGGCGTGCTGGCCGGCCTGTGGCCCTTCCACACCTGGTCGCCCGACGGCCACGTAGCGGCGCCGACGGCGGTGAGCATGCTTCACGCCGGGGTGCTGATGAAGCTGGGAGCGTTCGGGATCATCCGGGTGGGCATGACGCTCTTCCCGGAGGGAGCCCAATTCTGGGCGCCGGCCCTGCTGGTGCTGGGGACGACGGGCGCTCTGTACGGGGCGATATCGGCGATGGCCCAGCGCGACCTGAAGTACGTAGTGGGCTACTCCAGCGTCAGTCACATGGGCTACGTGCTGATGGGGCTGGCCACGCTGAACCCCATCGGCGTCAACGGGGCCGTCCTCCAGATGTTCGCCCACGGGGTGATGACGGCCCTGATGTTCGCCATGGTGGGCGCGGTGTACGACCAGACCCACGTGCGCGATATGACCATCTTCGGCGGCCTGAGCCAGCGGATGCCGCGGTTCACCGCCTTCTTCGCCATAGCCGGCTTATCGTCCCTGGGCCTGCCGGGCCTGGCGGGCTTCATCGCCGAGTTCAACATCTTCGTCGGCCTGTTCAAGGAGTATCCGGTTTTCGGCGCCCTGGGCATCCTGGCGGCGGCGATCACCGCCGTCTACATCCTGCGGATGCTGGCGATGGCCTTCTTCGGGCCGCTCAACGAGAAGTGGGCTCACCTGAAGGAGATGCGCCTTCTGGAGCAAGTGGGGGGAGCGATCCTCATCGGGTTCATCGTGTTCATGGGGGTGTGGCCCGACCCCTTCGTCGACCGCATCAGCCAGAGCGTGCTGGCCCTGCCGGGGATATCGTAGATGGACTGGTCGCTGCTAGCCCCCGAGTACATCCTGGCCGGCTGGGCGGCGATGGTGGTATCGGTCGACCTGTTCTGGGGCCGCCTGCGCAAGGATCACCTGGCCTACCTGGCGGCAACGGGGGCGCTGGTGGCCACCCTGGTATCGCTGGTCTACGTCAACGAGGACAAGTCCTTCGGTAACCTCATCCAGATCGATAACTACGCCACTTTCTTCCGCGTCTTCTTCGGCCTCATCGCCTTCTTCACCTGCCTGGCCTCGGCCCAGTACGTGAAGGATCGCCTGCTGCACCCCGGCGAGTACTACGCCCTCATCCTGCTCACGGCCATCGGCGGCATCTACATGGCGGCGGCCAAGGAGCTGCTGACGGCCTACATCTCGCTGGAGCTGCTGAGCTTCAGTCTGTACGTCCTCACCTCCTACGCCAAGTTCGACCTGAAGTCCAACGAGGCGGGCCTGAAGTACATGCTCCTGGGGGCCTTCTCGTCAGCCATCTTCCTGTACGGGATGAGCCTTATCTACGGGGTGAGCGGCACCACCAGCTTCACCGGCATCGGCGAGGCCCTGCGGGGCGACACCAGCGAGTTCGCTCTGGCGATGTTCCTGGGCCTGGTGCTGATCATCGCCGGGCTGGGGTTCAAGGTAGCGGCGGTGCCCTTCCACATGTGGACGCCCGACGCCTACGAGGGGGCGCCCCTACCGATCACCGCCTTTATCTCCGCGATCTCCAAGGCGGCCGGGTTCGCTCTGTTCCTGAAGCTGTTCGCCGAGGCCTTCATGCCGATCCTGGATGACTGGCGCTGGATGATCGCTGGCCTGTCGGCGGCGACGATGACGCTGGGCAACCTGGTGGCCATCCAGCAGCACAACATCAAGCGTCTGCTGGCCTACTCCAGCATCGGTCAGGTAGGGTTCATGCTGGTGGGCATCGCTGCCCTCTCGCCCGACGCCGGCAGCGCCCTGGTGCTGCACCTTACGGGCTACGTCATCACCAACCTGGCGGCCTTCGTCTGCGTCATCATCTACTTCAACCAGACGGGGAAGGAGGAGATCGCCGACTACGCCGGCCTGGCGGAGCGGGCACCCTTCCTGGCCCTGTGCCTGAGCATTGCCCTGTTCTCGCTGGCGGGGATGCCCCTGTTCGCTGGCTTCGCCACCAAGTTCATCCTCTTCCAGGCGGCCGCCCAGGAGGACCTGCTGTGGCTTTCTGCCCTGGCGGTGTTCATGAGCTTCGTGTCGCTCTACTACTACCTGGTGGTGATCAAACAGATGTACCTGGTGGAGCCGGTGGAGAAGGTGCGCTTGCCGGTGCCGCGGATGGAGTATGCGGTGGTGGCGGTGCTGACCATCGGCGTGTTCCTGGTGGGGCTCTACCCGCAGCCTTTGTTCGACGGCGTGGAGAACGCTACGCAGTTCGTGTTCGCGGCGAGCCAGGGGGCGGCCGTGGCGGGCGGCCTGGGGCCGTAGACAGCCCTAATTCGCTATGCGTGCGCTCCGGGTTCTTCTGGCTGTCCTGCTCGCTGGCTGGGCTCTTCTATCCGTTTGCCTCGTACTCTGGCTCCGGGAGCGGTACGGGCGCGGGGGCCCTATCCCCGCCAGCCAGGCGGGGACCCTGCTGCACCCGCTGCGCCGCTGGGTCCATCCGGTACGGCCCACCCTGGAGAAGTTCCGCCTGAAGCCCGGCTATACGGTGCTGGAAGTGGGCCCCGGCCCCGGCTACTTCACCGTCGAGGCGAGCCGCATGGTGGGGCCGACGGGAAGGGTTATCTGTCTCGACATACAGCGGGAGATGATCGCCCTGCTCCGACGGCGCCTGGACGAATCGGGGGTCGCCAACGCCCATCCCGTAGTGGGCGATGCGACGAGGCTGCCACTGCGCGACGGGTCGGTGGACGCGGCCTTTCTAGTGGCGGTGCTGGGGGAGATTCCGGATAGGCCGGCAGCGTTGAGAGAGCTGCGGAGGGTAATGAGACCGGGCGGGGTGCTGTCCTTCACCGAGACTCTCACGAACCCGGACTACGTGTTCCAGGACAGCCTGCGCGACCTCTGCCGGGCCAGCGGCTTTGAAGAGCTGGGCCGCAGCCGGGAAGTCACAGGCTACACGATGACTTTCGCTGCGCCCCCAAGCCCCTAGCCCTTGCCGCCTGCTTGCGGCTTGACCCCCCGGGCGATGAACGTCGTGCCGCCCCGAAGCTCCTGCACCTCGAGGCCTGGCAGGAGCTCTTCCAGCACGAACCAGGGTCGAGGGTGAAGGATCCAGCGGGCGGCAGTGCGCTCGCGCTGGAAGAGGCAGACGGTAGTGTGGACGAAGGCGGCCACGGCCAGGCCGCCCAGGCCACGGCCGCCCTTGCCGCCGGCGGCGACGATGCGACCGCCGGGCCTGAGCCAGGACAACGCCTGGGCCATCACCTCGCGCGAGGCGATGAGCTGGTTGACGTTGCAGGCCAGGACGGCATCGACGGGCCTATCCAGGCGAAACTCGTGGGCGAAGGCCTCCACCAGTTCTACGTTCCGCCAGCCGCCAGCCTCGATTTGTTGGCGCGATAACGCCAGCATGTCAGGGCTGGCGTCCACGCCGATGACCCGTCCCTGCCCGCCCACCCTGGGCGCCAGCAGGGGGAGGCTGAGGCCAGTGCCGCAACCCAGGTCGATGACCGCCTCGCCGGGCTCGAGATGGAGGCGCTCGACGGCCAGGGCGCGATAGCCCGCCGAGACGGGCCGGACAATGAGGTCGTAGAGGCGGGCGCGAAACCCCTGATACGAACGACGGACGACACTCAGGTCAGGTTGGGTCGAGGTGTC